>JAYUDR010000026.1:0-6966 GCA_043739665.1 Chloroflexota bacterium | reverse complement strand
CGGCTCCCAGCGTGACGCTGCCGCGAAGCTGGCCGCGGGGCGCGTTGTGGCCCAGGCGCGACCCACGCAGCCGGTGCAGCGGGCGGCCCAGGACGAGGCAGATGCGCAGGTGTCGGTCGGGTGACGATGCCGGCGCGGGCCCGGTCCCGCATCCTCGTGGCGATGTCGGGCGGCGTGGACTCATCCGTGGCGGCGGCTCTTGTCAAGGCCGCTGGTCACGAGGCGGTCGGCGTGTGGATGCGACTCAGCAACGCCGCGGATAGCGGCTCCGAATTCAAGCGCAGCTGCTGTTCACTCGACGCGGCAGAGGACGCGCGACGAGTGGCCTCGCAGCTCGATATCCCGTTCTATATCCTCAACCTCGAGCAGGAGTTCGAAGCCGGCGTCATTGCGCCTTTCGTGCGTGAATACCTGGCCGGACGGACACCCAGCCCGTGTGTCGACTGCAACAACGTGGTCAAGTTCGGGGCCCTGCTGGGCCGTGCCAGGATGCTGTACGAGTGCGATGCCGTTGCCACTGGCCACTACGCCCGAGTCGTGGAGCCGGCGCCGGCGCCAGGGCCGGCCGAGGCGACCACGTACGGCCTGCTGCGTGGCACCGACCCAACTAAGGATCAGAGCTACTTCCTCTACGGGCTCGGCCAGGACGAGCTGGCTCACACGCAATTTCCGCTGGGGGAGATGACGAAGGTGGAGGTTCGCGATGCGGCCAGAGCGCTCGGCCTGGCCACCGCCGAGAAGCGCGACAGCCAGGAGATCTGCTTCGTGCCGCGGGGCGATTACCGAGATGTCCTGCGAGAGCGGGGCGGCTGGACGGCCGAACCGGGTCCCCTGATCGACGTAGACGGCCGCCAGGTTGGCGAGCACCACGGCGCTGCGTCGTACACGATCGGCCAGCGCCAGGGGACCGGAGCGTCGGTTGGGGAGGCGCGCTACGTACGCCAGATTGATCCCGCCGCCAACACCATCACTCTGGGTCGGCGGGCTGACCTGGAGACTAGCCGCATCGAAGTCGGGGACGTCAAGTTCGTCGCCGGCAACCCGCCCGCGGACGCCGACAATGGTTTCCGGGCCGAGGTCCAGATCCGCCATCGCGGCAGAGTCGCGCCAGCCACGATCCGGAGAGCCGACAATGCCCGTTGGATCGTGGACACGCACGAGGCGGTCTGGGCGGCGGCGCCGGGCCAGGCCGCCGTCTTCTATCGCGGCGAGATCGTTCTGGGCGGCGGTCGCATCGTCCGTCCGGCCGTTTCGATCGCCGGTTCCTAGCGTCCTATACTCGCCTGGTGGATATCGGCCCCGCCCCCGTCCTGGCTCTCCTCGTAGGCGGTTTTCACACCGCCCTGTGCATGTTTCTCCTTGGTAGAGGCGGCGTTCGGATGCTTCTCGTGTTCGTGGCTGCTGCGCTCGGGGCGTGGGCGGGAGACGCAACCGGCGGTCGGCTGGGGCTCGATCCCATCCATATCGGCGACTTCCATGTGATTGCCGCCTCGGTCGTAGCCTGGGCCGGCATCGGCTTCGTGCTCGTGCTGTCCATCCTCGGCCCCGCCGAAGTTGACGAGGGCCGACTGTGATCGAGTGGCTTTTCCGACGCGCCTTGTCGCGTGGCGGTCACTCGCGCGACCACGACACGCGTCTGATGGCCTTTGCGCGGGGCGCTGCGATCGGCGCCCTTGTCGGCGCCGCATTCGCCGGTTCCGGCATGTGGCGGCGCTTCAGGCGCAGGCGGCTTGAGAATTAGTGGCCGCTGGCGGGCGCGGCCATCCGCGGACTGTTGATTTGCCCGAGCGGAGCAATCCTGCTAGCATCCGCCAGGCATTTAGAGAGTGTAGAAAACCACCCAGTTAGTGAGCTACTCGGAGGATCGTGTGCCGCTTGCGCGGGAGACGAAGGATCAGGTTATTTCGGAGTACGCCGTCAAAGATGGCGACACAGGCTCCCCAGAGGTGCAGATTGCGCTCTTGACCGAAAGGATCAAGGAGCTTACTGGGCACCTGCGGAGTTTCCCGAAGGACAACCATTCCCGCCGCGGCCTCCTCAAGCTCGTCGGACAGCGACGCCGCCTTCTTGCATACCTGATCAAGAAGGACAACGCTCGCTATCGCGTCGTGATCGCACGGCTCGGACTGCGCCGCTAGCGCAACCGCCTTACAGCGAGGCGCAGCCTCGCTCGGCATCCCCGCCCCGGCTCTTCCAGGCGAGAACAAGGACACGTCCTTCCTCCTAGCTCAGGAGGAATTGATACCCGTGTCTCAAACATTCGAGACGCAATTTGCAGGTCGCACCCTAACCATCGAGACCGGCAGGATTGCTCTACTCGCGGGCGGCGCCGTGACGGTCCGCTTCGGCGACACCATGCTTCTTGGAACTGCCAACCGGTCCGATCCGCGGCCCGGCCTGGATTTCTTCCCGCTCACCGTCGAGTGGGAAGAGCGGATGTACGCGGCCGGCAAGATCCCGGGCGGCTTCATCAAGCGTGAGTCACGCCCATCCGAGCAGGCAATTCTGTCCTGCCGCCTGACCGACCGCCCGATCCGGCCGCTCTTTCCCGAAGGCTACAAGGACGACGTCCAGATCGTGATCACGGTTCTATCCACGGACCAGGAGAATCAGGCCGACGTTCTCGGCACGTTTGCCGCGTCGTGCGCCCTGACGATCAGCGAGATCCCGTTCATGGGCCCCATCGGCGCCGTCCGAATCGGCCGCATCGACGGCGAGTTTGTAACCAACCCAACCGTCAGCGATCTCGAGCGCTCTGACATAGACCTCATCGTCTCGGGCACCCGCGACGCGATCATGATGGTCGAGGCCGGCGCCCAGATCGTTCCCGAGGACGTCATGGCCGATGCCATCCTCTTCGGCCATCGCGCCCTCCAGCCGTTGATCGACATCCAAGAAGAGTTGCGGGCTGCCGCGGGCAAGCCCAAGACGGCCGTTTACCTCGACCCCGGCACCGGCTCGGTCCTTGAGTTCGTCAAGAAGGTCAGCAAGCCCGGCTACGAGATCGTCGTTCTAGACACTGAGACGACCGGCCGAGACGCCAAGGTTGCAGATCTGATCGAGATCGGCGCGGTCCGCGTTCGCGACGGCCACATCGTCGATCGCTTCTCCACCTTCGTGAATCCGGGTCGCGAGATCTTCGGCGCCCAGATGCATGGCATCACCGATGCCGACGTTGCAGGTGCTCCGATCGCCCGCGAAGCCGCCGAGAAGCTATTGGCATTTGTTGCCGGCGCTCCGGTTGTGGGCCACAACATTGGCTTCGACGTCTCCTTCCTCGACCAGGCTCTCGGCGAGCGCGGCAAGTTCATCGCGGGTGGCTACTTTGACACCCTCGTGATCGCTCGCGAGGCTTACCCGGACCTCGAGTCGTACAAGCTCGGCGATATCGCCCGCTTCTTCGGCATCACCGTTGAGACCGCCCATCGCGGCCTGGCGGATGCCGAGACCACGGCCGCAATCGTGGCCAAGTTCGCCGGCGACGTCCCCAACCGCATCCAAAACCTCCAAGACGGCGTCTCGATCTCGATCCGGGCCAACCGCCAGGAAGGCCAAGACCCAGCCGGTCTGCTCGAGGCCGCACGTCGTCAGGCTCGCGTCAGCAAGAGCCTCTTCCAACTCGTCCACAAGAAGACCGCCCGCAACATGGTCGTCACCGAAGGCATCCGAATGGACGGCCGCGGCGTCGACGAGATCCGGCCGATTTCGGTCGAGATTGGCGTCCTGCCGCGGGCCCATGGTTCCGGGCTTTTCACCCGCGGCCAGACACAGGCACTGACCGTCGCCACCCTTGGCCCGTCCTCTGACGTGCAGCGGATCGACACGATCAGCCCCCAGACGGAGAAGCGGTTCCTCCACCACTACAACATGCCGCCCTACAGCACCGGCGAAAACAAGCCCATGCGCGGCCCCGGCCGACGCGAGATCGGCCACGGCCATCTTGCCGAACGGGCGCTCTTGCCGGTTATGCCGTCCGAGGATGAATTCCCTTACGTCATCCGCCTCGTTAGCGAGTGCGTGACGTCAAACGGCTCCACTTCGATGGCCTCGACCTGCGGTTCCAGCCTGGCCCTCATGGACGCCGGCGTGCCGATCAAGGCCGCCGTTGCCGGCGCTGCGATGGGCCTCATCACCGAGCCGGACGGTAGCTTCGTCGTTCTGACCGACATTCTCGGCAAGGAAGACGCCTTCGGCGATATGGACTTCAAGGTGACCGGCACCCGCGAGGGCGTCACGGCACTGCAGATGGACATCAAGACCAAGGGCATCAGCGAGGCCATCATTCGCCAGGGCCTTCAAAAGGCTCACACCGCCCGGATGGCGATACTCGACAAGATGGACGCGGTCATTTCGACGAGCCGCACGGAGATGAGCAGCTTCGCGCCGCGCATCATCACGATCAAGATCAACCCCGAGAAGATCCGCGACATCATCGGCAAGGGCGGCTCCGTGATCCGCAAGATCCAGGAGGAAACCGGCACCGAGATCAGCGTCGAGGATGACGGCACGGTTCAGATCGCTGCAGTGTCGGGCGACAGTTCGCGCAAGGCGGTTCAGTGGATCGAGTCGCTGACTCGCGAGGTCGAGGTCGGCGCGCTGTACTTGGGCACCGTCACCCGGATCATGGGCTTCGGCTGCTTCGTCGAGATCCTGCCCGGCAAGGAAGGCCTGATCAGGATCGGCGAGCTGGCCGACTACCACGTCCCGACCGTCGAAGACGTTGTTTCGGTGGGCGACGAGGTCATGGTTGTGGTGGTCGAGATCGACCGCCAGGGCCGGATCAACCTCTCGCGCAAGGCTGCCATGCAGCGCCACCTGGCCCGCACCGACTCCTAACTTCGCAGCGGACGAGGGTCGGCCGGTCAAACGGTCGGCCCTCTTCTATTTCTACCATCGTTGATTGCGCATGATTGGCCAGCTGATGCATAACTATCCGCAGCGGAGTACGGCTATGCACTTCCCTGGGGCCAGCCGACGACCCGCTGGTATACTCAGCAGGCGCCCGAGATCAGAATTTGCCAGAGTGGAGCCATGTCCCCAGAACCTCGCCAGCTGACCGTAGCGGTCGTCGGCGCCACCGGCGTCGTCGGTCGAACGATGATCCAGGTCCTATCCGAACGGCATTTCCCGGTTGGCGAGCTCCGGTTGCTCGCGTCCGGGAGATCTGCCGGCTCGACCGTCAGTGCAGCCGGGCGAACTCTCACGGTGGGCGAGGCAACGCCCGACGCATTCGAAGGCGTTGACATCGCGCTCTTTTCGGCCGGAGGCGAAGTTTCGCTCCAGCTGGCGCCAGAAGCGGCGGCCCGCGGTGCTACTGTCATCGACAACTCCAACGCCTGGCGCATGGCGACCCAAGTACCGCTCATCGTCAGCCAGGTAAACCCGCAGGACGCAGAGTGGCATGAGGGCATCATCGCCAACCCCAACTGCTCAACCATGCAGCTCGTGCCGGTTCTGATGGCCATTCGCGATACCGCGGGGATTGAACGCGTCATCGTGGACACCTACCAGTCAGTTTCCGGGACTGGCGCCGAGGCGCTGGCCGAATTGGAATCACAGGTTCGGGCTCATGTGGCCGGCGAGGCGAAGGTGGCGAGCGTGTACCCACACCCCATTGCCTTCAATGCGCTGCCGGAAATAGACGACTTCCTCGACAACGGCTACACCCGTGAAGAGTGGAAAGTCGTAACCGAGTGCCGCAAGATCCTGCACTTGCCGGAGCTGCGCGTCTCATGCACGGCGGTCCGAGTGCCGGTCTTCGTCAGCCACTCCGAGGCCGTCCATGTGGAAACCACGAGGCCACTGAGCCCCGAGGATGCCCGCAAGGCTTTCGCAGCGGTCCCTGGCGTCATCGTCCAGGACGATCCGGCGGCTCATGTCTATCCGTTGGCAACGCAGGCCGCGGGCAAAGACGAGATTTTCGTGGGGCGCATCCGCCAGGACTCGTCGGTGGACCGGGGCCTGGCCTTCTGGGTAGTGAGCGACAACCTGCGGAAAGGGGCAGCGACCAACGCCGTGGAGATCGCCGAGATGCTCGTCGAGCGCGGTTGGGTCAAGGCCCGCTCGCGCCGCGCGGCGGCGACCTTCGCCGCGGCGATTGGAGTCGGGGAGTCAACGTGACCGAGGCCGAGCGCCAGGGCGCGCTCGACGCCATCGGGGCGGAGGTGGCGGTCTGCACTCGCTGTCGGCTGCATGAGACTCGAACCAAGTCAGTGCCGGGTGAAGGCAGCCCGGCCACGGAAGTGGTGTTCGTGGGCGAGGGTCCGGGGCTCAATGAGGATCGTCAGGGCCGCCCGTTCGTGGGTCAGGCCGGAGCTTTGCTGACCGACCTCCTTGCTTCAGTTGGCTGGACTCGCGAGGAAGTTTTTATCACGAACGTGGTCAAATGCCGGCCGCCCGGTAACCGCGATCCCGAGCCTGACGAGATAGCTGCCTGCGCCCCATTTCTAGCACGCCAGCTTGAGGCTCTCGATCCAGCGCTCGTGGTCACGCTCGGCAGATTCTCCATGGCCCGGTTCAATCCAGGGGCGCGGATTGGGCAGGTCCACGGCACATTTCAGCGGGCGGACCCGGCTTCCGGAGCGCCGCGAGCCTTGACCTTCGCCATGTACCACCCGGCCGCGGCTCTCCACCAGGGATCGCTCAAGGCCACGCTCTTCCGTGATATGGAAGGCGTGCCGGCGGCACTTCTTCAAGCCAGGGAGCAGGGTGCGGCTGAGTCCGGACTTCCGGGCCAGGAGTCCGCCCTGACCGAGGCCCAGGTCGAGCCCGCGACGCCCCAGGTCGAGGCCTTGCCGGAGGACGTTGCAACCAACTCGGTTGAAGCCCAGTCGGCCGGGCCGGTCGGGCTCGAGGCCGAGACCATCATTCAATCGGCCGTCGGCGCACAATCCATCGAGCTGACTTCCCAATCCGACCCGACGGACCAGCTCACCCTCTTCTAGGATGAACACAAACCGTGCAACC
>JAYUDR010000025.1:0-7010 GCA_043739665.1 Chloroflexota bacterium | reverse complement strand
CGCCCGCCGCCGGGTCCGAGTTTTGGCGCCGGGCCGGCTTCAGCCTGGCGGTCGAGAACGACCGCTATCCTGTTATGCGCCTGGAGTTGTGAGATGAGCTTCATCCGCGCTGTCGCTGCCCTGGCCGCGGCGGCTATCGCGCTGGCCGGTTGCGCCGGGACGGCAGCGTCACCCACTCCCGCTTACACGGCCGTGCCCATCGGACCAACGGCCTGGCCCAGTGGCACGACCGGCCAGTACGGGCTCCGCATCGATCCAAGCTTGCTCGGCAAGCTGCCCTCGCATGCCGGCGCCTTGCCGATCACGGAGGATGCGGGCAGCGAGTCCGCCGCCCTTGCGGACGCTGATCTGGCCAACACGCTCGACCGCTACGTTGCCGCATCTGCCGGCGATACCTTCGATGCGAACTGGCTCAAGATCGCCATCGGCCACTTCAAGACCGACAGCCAAAACGGGGACGTCTACCTCGCCTGGGCAGAGCAATACGCCGCGGGTGCCTGCTCGCAGGCCAGCGGTGTCTCCGGTCACGACCAGACGACTATCGGCGATTTTTCCGTTGACACCTCAACCTGCGCCGGCGGCTTGACCGTCTACACGCTCCAGCGCGGGGACGGGGTCGTGATCTCGATGTATGAGTTTGGGCCGAAGCACATCGGCAGGGCGCTGATCGCGGCTATCTACTGACGTCTCGCGCCAACCGGCGCACACTGATCAGAAGCGCCCGGGTCCGCGCCGGGCAAACCCAGGTGTGGCCTGGGGATCCTTCGGAGGCCCCGATGGCGATCGAAACCGGCCCCAAGTCGAAATCCGGACCGCGTGCCGTGCGTGCCCCGCGCGGCCCCGAGCGCAGCTGCAAGGGCTGGGCTCAAGAAGCCGCGCTCCGGATGCTGATGAACAATCTGGATCCGGAAGTCGCGGAGCGCCCGGACGACCTCGTCGTGTACGGCGGCACCGGCCGAGCGGCTCGTTCCTGGGACGCTTTCGACGCCATCGTCCACGAGCTGCGCGCCCTCGAGAACGACGAGACACTGCTCGTTCAGTCGGGCAAGCCGGTGGGCGTCTTTCGAACGCACGAGTGGGCTCCCCGGGTCCTGATCGCCAATTCCAACCTGGTCGGCAAATGGGCTAACTGGGACACCTTCCGCGAGCTGGAGCGGGCCGGCCTGACCATGTACGGCCAGATGACGGCCGGCTCGTGGATCTACATAGGCACGCAGGGTATTCTGCAAGGGACATACGAGACCTTCGCGGAACTGGCCCGGCAACACTTCGGCGGGAGTTTGCGCGGCCGGGTGACATTGACTGCCGGCCTGGGTGGCATGGGCGGCGCGCAGCCTCTGGCAGTGACGATGAACGAGGGCGTCGCCCTTGTGATCGAGGCGGACGAGGCACGGGCGGCCCGACGTCGTGATATGGGCTACGTGGACCGCCTGACCCATTCGCTCGATGAGGCGCTGGCGTGGGCACGCGAGGCTGCCGCCGAGGGTCGGGCGGATTCGATCGCCCTGGTCGGTAACGCCGCGGAGATCGAGCCGGAGTTGGTCCGGCGCGGCGAGCGCTTCGATGTCGTGACGGACCAGACCTCGGCCCACGACGCGCTGAGCGGCTACATCCCGGCGGGCGTGGCAGTCGAGGCCGCCGCCGACCTGCGGCGCCGCGATCCGGACGAGTACGTCCGCCGCTCCATGGCCTCCATGGCCGAGCACGTCCGGGCCATGCTGGCCTTCCAGGCGGCCGGCGCAGTGACCTTCGACTATGGCAACAACATCCGCGCCCAGGCCCAGACTGCCGGCGTCGCCAACGCCTTCGACTTCCCGGGCTTCGTGCCCGCCTTCATTCGGCCGCTTTTCTGCGAGGGCAAGGGGCCGTTCCGCTGGGCCGCGCTTTCGGGCGATCCCAATGACATCAAGGCCACGGACCGGGCCATCCTGGAGCTGTTCCCAGAGAACGAATCGCTGCGGCGGTGGATCGAGCTGGCCGAGGCGCGGGTCCCGCACCAGGGTTTGCCGGCCCGCATCTGCTGGCTCGGCTACGGTGAGCGCTCTCGAGCAGGCGCCGCGTTCAACGAACTGGTTCGGTCGGGTGCCGTCGCCGCGCCGATCGTCATCGGCCGCGACCACCTGGACGCGGGTTCCGTGGCCTCGCCCAACCGCGAGACCGAGGCCATGCGCGACGGTTCCGACGCTATCGCCGACTGGCCGCTCCTCAACGCCCTGGTCAACACCGCTTCCGGGGCAAGTTGGGTGAGCATCCACCATGGCGGGGGCACCGGAATCGGCTACTCTCAGCATGCCGGAATGGTGATAGTCGCTGATGGTACAGACCTCGCGGCCCAGAAGCTGGAACGCGTTCTCACCACCGATCCGGGAATGGGCGTCATCCGTCACGCAGACGCCGGCTATGAGCGAGCGATCGAGGTCGCTCGCGAACGCGGAGTCCGCATCCCGATGCTCAAAGACGGACACGCCGACAGATATTAGGTTCCGTCCCCGGCACAAGAAGGGGAATACGGGTGGGCCACCAAATCCAAGGAGTGCTGCTTCGAGCCAAGCCGGATACCGCCGGTCTGGCGGCGCTCGAGAAGGCATACGGCTACAAGCTCTTTGAGCTGACCGGTCGCGGACTTTGGCTGCTCGATCTCGGCGTGCCCGTACCGTCACCGGGCGATCTCAAGGCGGTGAAGGCGGCCCGGCCCCTTGCCTCCGGCTATGTCGATGCCTTGCGTGTCATCGGTTGCGACGAAGAGCCGTTGGAGCAACTCGCCTGGCTGACGGCCGGGGCTGCGGCGGCTCGCCACCTCCGCCAGTCCGTCCTGGTCTTCCTCTCCGACGACGAGGATCATGACTTCACGGCCGTCGTCACGCCCGAAGGAGTCGGGGTAATCGGCGACAAGCTGCGAGGCTATCTGCTCCGCTGGGAAGGCGGCGCCCTTGTCATGCAGCCTTTCGTCAGCGACGGAACCGGGCAGGAGCCGCCCATGCCGCCGGACGAGTTGGCCCTCATTCCCAAGGCCTCGCTGCTCCCCACGGAGACGCTGGCATCCGGCGGCTACCCGCTCCACGGGAACGTGTTGGCCGAGATCGGCGGCTTTGCCGAAGGCGACGTCCCGCTCGGCATTGGGACGTGGAGCCACGGCCCCCAGGGCTCGCTGCACCTGATCGAGGCCAAGGGCCTGAGCAACAGCGGCTGGGACCGCGCCGCGGAAGCTGCTCCGCGGGCGAGGTAGTTGGGCCGGCCGCGCGGCCGCGCCGAACGCCCGCACACAACGGAGGAATAGTGACGAAGCTCGTCGAGTCGGTCCCCAACTTCAGCGAGGGCCGCCGCGTCGAGGTCGTCGACAAGCTTGCGGGGGCTGTCGAGGCGGTCCCGGGCGCCCACCTGCTGGATCGGACGAGCGACGCCAGCCACAACCGCAGCGTCCTCACGGTCGCCGGTGATCCGGCGGCGGTTCTCGAGGCCCTGGAACGGACCGTGGCGGTGGCCGTCTCCGAGATCGATATGGAGAGCCACGTTGGGCAGCATCCCCGGATTGGGGCCGTCGACGTGGTCCCATTCGTGCCTCTCGCCGGGGCCACCATGGCCGACTGCATCGAGCTGGCGCGAACCTTCGGGGCGACCGTCGCCGAGCGTTTCTCCATCCCCGTCTACCTCTACGGCGAGGCCGCCACTTCGCCCGCACGCCGGCGGCTGGCGGATGTCCGGCGCGGCCAGTACGAGGGTCTCCGGACTCAGATCGGTGAAGCGGGCCGGGAGCCTGATTTCGGCCCGCTCAAGGTGCACCCGACTGCCGGAGCCATGGCGGTGGGCGCGCGGCCATTTCTGATCGCCTACAACATCAATCTCGACAGCCGCGACGTTGAGCTGGCCAAGCGGATTGCGCGCCGAATTCGCGAGTCCAGCGGCGGCTTGCCGCGAGTCCAGGCTAACGGCTTCTGGATCGAGGAACTCGGTCGCGCCCAGGTGTCGATGAATCTGCTCGACTTCCGGGCGACGCCTCTGTGGCTCGTCTGGGAGACGGTCCGATCCGAGGCCGCCGCAGACGGCATTCACCTGGCCGAGTCCGAGCTTATCGGCCTGGCGCCGGTCGGTGCGCTGCTCGATGTGGCCGACCATGCCGGCGTACCGGGGCGGCTTCCGGAGTTGGAGCGGCTCGAAGGTGCCGCCGAGTTTCTGAAGCTGCGCGACTTCTCGCCGATGCAGGCCCTGGAGCTGCGGTTGGCAGCGGCGAGAGGAGCGTGACGCGATGAGCGGCACTCCGGCCGACACGGGGCAGCCTGGCGGCGTGGCAGCGGGCGCCGTGGCAGCGGGAGTCGGGCTCCTGATCGAAGGGGCAGCCGCCCTCGCCACGCTGGCAGGCGGTCTGCGGCGTGGCGCCGCCCAGGCCGACGCGGCCGAGGTGCGCGGCGGAGGTGGGGGCGGAGGTGGCGGTGGCTCCCTGGCCGTGGCCGTCTGGCGGGGCCGTATCGTCGCGGCGGGGCCGCAGCCCGAGGTCATCCGCCGGATCGAGGCTGCCGGATACTCGCTCGAAGCGTTCGCCCGCCTGGACGCGGCCGGTGGGCTCGTGACGCCTGGACTCATCGATGCCCACACCCACCTCGTCTTCGCCGGAACGCGCGAGGCGGAGTGGCAGCTGCGCCTGCGTGGCGCCGGCTATCTCGAGGTCCTGGAGTCGGGTGGGGGGATTCTCTCGACCGTGGCGGCTACGCGCGCGGCCTCGGACGAGGACCTGCTGGCCGGCGCGCGCCGCCGCCTCGCGGAGATGCTCGCCAACGGAACAACAACGGCCGAGGCCAAGTCCGGCTACGGGCTGGACGTGGCGACGGAGTTGCGCCTGCTCGATGTCATCGGCCGCCTGGATCGCGAGGGCCCAGTCCAACTCGTGCCCACCTTCCTGGGGGCGCATGCCGTTCCGGCCGAGTTCCGCGACCAGCCCGAGGGAACCGAGGCGTACGTCACAAACGTCGTCCGGCAGCAGCTTCCGGCCGTTGCGCGGCAGGGGATCGCCCGTTTCGGCGACGTCTTCTGCGAGCGGGGAGTGTTCACGGCCGAGCAGAGCCGCCGTATCCTGCGCGCCGCCGCCGAACACGGCCTGGCGCTGCGCCTTCACGCCGACGAGTTGCAGCCATCCGGAGGAGCCGAGTTGGCGGTGGAACTGGGCTGCCTCTCCGCCGACCACCTCGCCGCGCCGTCGGAGGAGGGAGTGGCGGTGCTGGCGCGCGCGGCCGCCGCGGAATCTGGGAGCCCTGTTGTGGCCACGCTATTGCCGGCCACGAGCTGGTTCCTGGGCAAGCACCACTTCGCCCCGGCCCGCCGCTTAATCGAGGCGGGGATTCCCGTCGCCCTCGCCACGGATCTCAACCCGGGCACCAGCCCCACCCTCAGCCTGCCGCTGGTCATGTCGATTGCCTGCCTGGAATTGGGCCTGACGCCGGCCGAGGCTCTCGTGGGCGTCACGATCAACGCCGCCCACTCCGTCGGTCTGGGCGCGGAAATCGGCTCCATCGAACCCGGCAAGCAAGCCGACCTGGTCGTTTGGGACGTGCCTTCGGTCGAGCAGCTTCCCTACTGGCTCGGCGCGCGCCTGGCCCGAACGGTAATCAAGCGCGGGCGAGTGGTTTTCGAGCGGGGCTGAAGATGTCTTCTCACCTGATGCTCGTCCCATCGTTGGCCTGTCCGGCTAGTTGCGCCTATTGCTTTGGGCCGCACGCCGGTGGGAAGACCATGGGCCGCGAGACGCTCGAGGCGGTCGTGGAGTGGCAGCGCGCCCTGGGGGGCGGGGCTAACTTGGCGGATGGCGATGGCCCCGGCCCCGGCACCCTCGAGATCACGTTCCACGGCGGCGAGCCGCTCGTTCCGGGCGCGCGGTGGTACCGCGAGGCGCTGCCGCTCCTGCGCGACGGCCTGGCCCCGCGCCGCGTCCGGTTCGCGGCCCAGAGCAATCTGTGGCTCCTGACCGACGAGTTGTGCGAGCTCTTCCGCGAGTACGGCGTCTCGCTCGGCACGAGCCTGGACGGTCCTGAGGCGATCAACGACGCCCAGCGCGGGGCCGGCTACTTCGCGAAGACGATGGCCGGCATCGAGCGGGCGCGAGCCCACGGCATCGACGTTGGCGCCATCTGCACCTTCACGGCGCAGTCTGTCGCGCGTGCCCCGGAGATCTTCGACTTCTTCGTGCGCGAAGGGCTCAACTTCTCTGTCCACGCCGCCCTGCCGTCGCTCCGACAGCCGGAGGCTGACCGCTGGTCGATCACGCCGGAAGCCCACGGCGAGCTGCTGGTCGGCCTGCTCGATCGATATCTGGAGAACCTGACCCGGGTTCGAATCAGCACCCTCGATTCGATGGCTCGAAGCGTCAGCGCCGGGCGCGGCGGCATCTGCACCTTCGGCGAATGCCTGGGCGGATACCTGGCGGTCGGACCCGATGGGGCGATCTATCCCTGCCAGCGGTTTGCCGGGATGAAGGAGTTCGCGGTCGGCGATGTCCATGCTCGGCCGAGTTTGGCGGAGCTGCGGGCCGCGCCGACGTGGCAGGCCTTCGCCGCGCGCGAAGAGCACGTCAAGGAGGCCTGCGGCGATTGCGCCCATCTCGGCTTCTGCAAGGGAGGCTGCCCCTACAACGTTCTCGTGGGTTCGAGCGGGGTGCTCGCCCCGACCGCGCGCGACCCGCATTGCGCCGGCTATCGCCGAACCTTCGATGCCATCACCGATCGGGCGATGGCGGAAATGTTCAGCCCCGAGAACCTGGACGCGGTGGTGGAGCGGCCCGACCCAGAGCGCGGCCTGATGCGGAGCGGCCTGCTGCTCTCGATCATGAGCGACGGCCCTCGGGGGCACGGGGCGGTCGCAATCCCAGTTCCAGGTGCGACGCCGTCCGTGTCAGACTGATCCGCAGGAGGGCACGCACGATGCCGCTGTTCGGAAATGCCAATCCGCCCAACATCGACGAGCTCGAGGCCAAGAGAGACGTCCCGGGGCTGATCAAAGCTCTGGGCTATGAGAAGGACTCAGGC
>JAYUDR010000024.1:0-7020 GCA_043739665.1 Chloroflexota bacterium | reverse complement strand
ATCCCGCGGGGCCGTCGGCGTGTGAAGTGTGCGGCCGACCCGCGGCCGAGCTGCGCCAGGATGACGACATCTTCGACACCTGGTTCAGTTCCGGCCTTTGGCCCTTCTCGACCCTGGGCTGGCCTGAGGCGACGCCGGACCTGGAGCGTTTCTATCCAGGCTCGGTCATGGAGACGGCCTACGACATCATCTTCTTTTGGGTCGCCCGGATGATGATGCTCGGCATCCACCTCCTCGGCCAGGCACCGTTCCACACGGTTTACTTGTCCGGCCTGATCCGCGACCCGTATGGCAAGAAGATGTCCAAGACGACGGGCAACTCCGTCGATCCACTCGAGACGATCGACGTTGTGGGCGCCGACGCCCTGCGGTTTGCCCTCATCAACGGCACCGCGCCCGGCAACGACTCCCGACTAGGTGCCGAGAAGCTGGACAACGCCCGCAACTTCACCAACAAGCTCTGGAACGTGGCTCGCTTCGTGCTGGGGGCGCGGCCCGCGTCCATTTCTGCCGCTGCCCCACGCCAGAAGCCAGACCGTGGCCACCTCGGCCCTGCCGATCGCTGGATCCTGTCTCGAGCGGCCGCGACCGTTGCAGCCGTTGACGAAGCGATGCGCCAGTTCGGCTTCGGTGACGCCAGCCAGATCCTGTATGAGGCGATCTGGAACGAGTACTGCGACTGGGCCGTGGAGCTGGCCAAGATCCGTCTGGGCGACGAGAGCCTCACGCTTGCCGAGCGCGAAGCCACGTGGTGGACGCTCGTTGGCGTCCTGGACACATATCTGCGGCTTCTGCATCCCACTATGCCGTTCATCACCGAGACGATCTGGGAGCGCCTGCCACATGCGGCGGACGATCCGGAATTGCTGATCGTGGCCGACTGGCCAACCGTTGTCGCCGACGCCGTAGATGCAGATGCGGAAAGGGAGGTCAACGTCCTGCTGGACCTCGTTCGAGCGGTGCGCAACGCTCGGGCGGAGGCCCGTATCGAGCCCGCTGCCTGGCTGCGCGTGGACGTATACGTGCCCGATTCGCTCGGGTCCACCCTGGAAGCGCTCCGTCCCGCGATCGAGCGCCTGGCCCGGGCAAGGCCGCTCGCCCGTGCCGCCTCAGTGGAGTCCGTCCGCGGAGGTGTGGAGGGTGGCCTATCCGTGATTGTCGGCGACATCGAGGCCGTGGTCCGGCCCGCGGCGCGCGACGACGCCCAGGGTGAGCGAGACCGCGCCCGTCTGGAACGTGAACTGGCGGAGGCCGAGGGCCTTCTGGCCTCTGCGCGCGCCCGTCTCGCCAATGACGCATTCACGAGCAAGGCTCCGGCGGCCGTCGTCGAGGGGGCTCGTGCAAGGGCGGCCGAGCTGGAGGAATTGGTTACGCGGCTAACGAACCGGCTCAAGTAGCCTGGAACGGCGCGCGCGAACGTACGGGGACAGACGATGTGACCGCGCTGCTAGGATATGTGCGGACTCAGCCCCAGGTATTCGGGAGGCCCTGTGCCGCTTTTCGGTAAATCCCGCAAGTCCGGTCAAGATCAAGTACAGCAACCTCTCGTTGAAGAGGTCAATGCCCGTGACTTCTCAATCAAGCTCTCGTACTCAGCCAAGAGTTCTGAGTCGGTTCGTCTGAAGGGCGGATCGGGGATAAACGAGCGCCTTGGGAACATGCTTGTCGGCTATGTGCAGGGCGAGTCGGAATACGTCGAGCCCTTGCCTGTGGAACTCGGTGGCGCGACGCCATCGATAGCCCGCCTGCCCGGTGGCGCTCAGTGGCTGAAGTACCACCACAACCGATCGCCGGTTACACGGCACGCCCTCGTCGTCTTGGAACTGGTCGACGCGGTCGATCCCGTCTTCGAGGCCCTGGTCGTCGGCTTGCTCGATGGTCAGGTCGACACGACTGGCTTCCCCGACTACAACGCCATCGTGGGCGGTGTCGCCTCGCATTGGGACGAGATCACCGGCGATCTAATCGTCCGTGCTGTCGTGGGCTGGGGGGGTAAGGGTGTGCGCGGCGACACTGATCGCAACGCTGCCCGCATTCTCGGCGGCCTTTTCAACAACGTCGTCGGCGACAGCCACGCAATCGGTACCGTCGTGGTTGAACGGCCACAGCCGGCAGTAGGTCCGGGTGGGGTTGTGTGCGCCCATTGCGGCTTCAGTTCAGGTCACGAGCGGGCGTTCTACTGCCCCAAGTGCGGCATGCGGATGTCGCGCGGGTAGCTCATCCGCCGGGAGGTCTCTTTGCCGATCCACGATTACGTCTGCTTGAACTGTGGTCACGCGATGGAGGTTATGCACTCCGTCCACAGCCACGGCCCGGCTGCCTGTCCGCAATGCGGCGGCCAGATGAAGAAGACCCTGGCCGCGCCGTCAGTGCACTACAAGGGCACAGGCTGGGCCCGCAAAGACCGCGCGGGAGGGGGCAGGACGAGCCAGAGCGCTGCCAAGGAGTCGGGATCGAGTTCCGGCGAGGCCGCTGGTACGGACTCGGCCACTTCGTCGGACTCGGTTCCAGCGCCCGCCACCTCCGCAGCCCCTGCGCCGTCGAAAGAGCCCGACTGAGCCATGTCAAAACCACCTGCCGACTGGATCTCGCTTTCGGAGGCGACTGCATTGCTCGCCTCTTCAAACGTCAGGTTCACGTCCGGAACGATCGGTCGGTGGGCCCGAGTTGGCCAGCTGCAGAGCATCAAGGTCGGAAATAAGCGTTTCGTTCGGAGGGCCCAGGTGAGGTCGTTGCTGCGGCCGCACGGGCTTGCCAATTCGGGCGATGAAGTGCAGCCAGGGCTCTTCGAGGAACTGGACGGCTGATCGGGGTAGTAGCGCGGTGACCCTTGAGGCGTCGGGGATGACGCTACGGCCGGCCGTGACTGTGCCCACCTGGCGCGGGATCATTTGTCGAGGTTGTCGGAAGTAGTCGACGGTCCGGCATCCGGACTCGTCGATCCGTGTCGGTCGATCAGGCCTGCTGCGTCCCGCAGCGTCGGCAGAAGCGAGCCTGGGTGGAGACCGGCAATGCGCAGTGGTGGCACACCCGGACGGTGCCGCGGTTCATCACTTCTTGCGAGGATTGGGCCCACATCTCCGCGGCAAACAGGGGCTCGGCGTGCTGAGTTGCTAGGACGGCGGGAAGGGGTGCCGCGGGGCCCGGCCACGTGCCGCGGTGAGGATTCGGGGCGGGCCAACTCGCACCGAACGGAGGCCACGCAACCGGGCGCGGGGCTGGCGCGGCATCCGCAGCTGGCCGGCCGGGGGCCGGCTGCGATGCCGTCGTTCGGCGCGCGTCGTCGGCGACCTCAGCGTCTGTTTGGGACCGGGCCGGGTCCTCGATCTGCGCGACTGGTTCCGCCGCCGCGGCGTCAGAAACGGCAGGCTCACTTGCGGCTGGCGCGGGCCTGTTAGCGACTTTGTACGCCGGCTCTACCGCGACCACGGGCGTCAACACGGGTTCGGGCTCGGCGATACCTTCTGCGAGCGGCGTTGGGGCCGCTTGGTCGGCGACGAGCTCGTTCGACGCGTCGGCCTGAAGGTCGGCCGCCAAGGCGGCGGGATGCTCGGCCGCTTGGTCGGCGACGAGCTCGTTCGACGCGTCGGCCTGAAGGTCGGCCGCCAGGGCGGCGGGATGCTCGGCCGCGGCCAGCGCCGCTAAGTCGGCCCGAGGGTTAGCGTCACGTGGCTCGTCTGCGCCGTCGGCCCACCCATGGCGGGCACTGAGCGGGGCTTCCACCCACGGCGTTGGATGTGGCCACGGCTCGGTCGGGACGCCGCCCCTCGCGGTCGGTTCGTGTCTGGGGGGCGTCCCTCCCGTGTCGGTGGCACCACGGTGGCCGAGGAGGCGCGCCAGGATACCGGCTGGCCCCACTGGTCGGTGCCAGGTGGTCACGCGCGGGGTGGGTTGGACGGGAACAGCGGGAGCCGGCGACATCTGCGAGGGCGAGGGCGAGGGCGAGGGCGAGGACGAGGACGATGGCGAGGACGGGAGGGGGTCGGGCATCACCCGCGCTTTCGCCTCCGGCGTCGCCTGCGGCGCCGGGGTCGTCTCGGCCATGGTCCCGGCCGTCGAGTCCACTGCCCCATAGACGGTTCCTGCCGGCTCATCCGATTCTGGGTGGCTGAGTTCTGCCTCAACCAGCATCATCTCTTCGGGCGTGAGAGTCATCTCAGGAGCCAGCTCATCGGCTGCAGGCCACAGGCTCCATACACCCGGATCGGCGGCCGTGCGCCCGCTGCGGCCACTCTTGCCGTTCGGGCCGGAATCCGCCATGGGTCCGGGCAGATCGGCTGCGGGCCAAGCGGCGGACTGCGCAGCTGCCGTCGGCTGGTGGGGCTTGAGGGACTGGAGGCTGAATTGGTCTGGCCGCGCCGGTGGCGGGCTGATTGGTAAGGGTCCGGGCCATCCCGCCGGCAACGATGGAGTGTTGCTACCGGCCGCCTTGTCGCCTTCGGGATCGCTGAAGTTCAACCAGTTGGGGTCCAAGCGTGCCACCGGGGTGCGCACGATGAGGTGGCCTTCGGGCGCCACGGGTGCGCTGTCTGCCTGAGGGGCGCAGGACAGGCAGGCACCGACCTGGGCGTTCCAACATTTATCACAGGCGTACTGCCGGCAAGTCATGCAGAAGTTGAAGGCCTTGTGGAAGGCTTCCGTCATGCGAGTGGAGTCCCCGCTCTCGTACTCCAGTCGGGCAGTGGTAATGGAATCGCTCATCGACTGGCCGTCGTTCAGGACGAAGTTCTTCAGGCCCTTGACCAGGACGCGCGCTCCTTTGAGCGAGAGGCCCTTTGAGCCGCTCACTGAGAAGACGTGGCGTATGCCGCACCGCTCGCAGTACGAGTCGGTCAGTTCTGGCATTGTTGCTCCGACGTGTCGCAGACCAAACCGAGCGAAGCCGGCGCAACGCTCGATGCCGAGAGTACGCCGATCCGCCGGTTACGACTGCAGCGCTGCTGGTACTCGTTGACGTGGCCCGAAGGTCCCACCTCCTGCAAGGTTAGCCGCAAGGAAACCATCCAGGAGCGGCTTTCGAACAACCTGGCCTCCGTCCACTTCTCGCGGCAGGGCTCTGGGTGGGCATCCCAAAGGTGCCCATGTAGGATGCAACATCGGTCCAGTTATCACGCTGAGAACTGACGAGTCGTCCACGGCGTAGTATGTGCCGGCCTTGCTCCCATCCTGCTAGGAAGGCTTCACGAAACCGAGAAGGCTCTCCGACACGATCGGGGGCCAGCATCCGGCTCGAGTCCTGAAGAGAGAGTCATGACCACGATCCAAGAGACCGGCGAGAAGGTTGCGGCGAACGTCGAGCGAGTAATCATCGGCAAGAGCCAGGAGGTCCGGCTGACCCTGGTCGCTCTGCTTTGTCGCGGCCACCTTCTCATCGAGGACGTCCCCGGCACCGGCAAGACGATGCTCGCCAAGGCCGTGGCAAAGAGCCTCGGCTGCAGCTTCCGCCGGATTCAGTTCACCCCGGACCTGCTTCCGTCTGACGTAACCGGCCTCTCGATCTACAACCAGAAGACGCAGGAGTTCGAGTTCAGACCCGGCCCGATCATGGCCCAGGTGGTCCTAGCCGACGAAATCAACCGGGCAACGCCGAAGACCCAGTCTTCGCTGCTCGAATGCATGGAAGAGCACCAGGCCACGATCGACGGCATAACCTACCCCATGCCCGAGCCGTTCCTCGTCATCGCCACACAGAACCCGATCGAGTACGAGGGCACCTTCGCTTTGCCGGAAGCCCAACTCGATCGGTTCATGCTGCGCATTCGCCTTGGCTACCCAAGCCCGGCCGATGAGCAGAGGGTGCTGGACCAGCAGAAGGTGCGGCACCCCTTGGACGACCTCACGGAGGTCCTCAGCGTCGACGAACTGCGGAGCTTGCAGGCTGCCGTGCGCGAGGTCTACTTGGACCCTAGCGTCGCCGGCTACATCGTCCGAATCGTCAACGCCACCCGGACTCACCCTGACGTCTACCTCGGTGCATCGCCTCGTGGCTCGCTGGCCTTGTACCGCACCGGTCAGGCGCTGGCCGCTCTGACTGGCCGCGACTATGTCATCCCCGATGACATCAAAGCCCTCGCCGAGGCCGCGCTGGCCCATCGCCTCATCATCAAGACCAGTTCGTCGATGCACGATATCGATCCGCGCCAGGTCATAGCCGAGATCCTTAACACCATTCCGGTGGAAGAGGCCGAGGGACTGGGCGCGGCCCGGCGCGGCGCATCTGCCGCGGATACAGCTGGGGTTGGCAATGCCAAACATGGCGCCACCAGCCCGGTTCGCCAGTAAACCCGAGAACTTCGTGTGGTGATCCGGCGCCTCCAGTTCCTGCTCGTCGCGGTCATCTTGTTGATCGCCGCGTTCTCGAGTGGCTTGTCTTTTCTCTTCTACGTGGTCTACCTCGGGCTCTTGGCCATCGGGGGCAGCTACGTGCTAACTCGATATGGGTTGGCAGATCTTGAGGCGGGATATCGCGTAGATCACAGGCAGGCCCATGTTGGCGATGACCTGCGGACCACTTACAGCATCTCAAACGCCAGCGGCCTGCCAAAGCCGTGGCTCGTGGTGTACAACCCGACCGATCTGCCGGTGCCGCTGCCCGGGCGGGCCCTGGGGCTCCGGTCCTGGGCCGAGCGGTCCTGGATCGCGATCGTGCCGTTGACTAGACGCGGGACATACCGAATTGAACCCATGGTCGTCCGAACCGGCGATCCGTTTGGCTTCTTCGAGGCGGCCGCGACTGTGGGACGGCCGACTGTCGTAACTGTCTTCCCGCGCGTGGTTCCACTGCCGCGCTGGCGGCTTCCGAACTCGAACCTCGAGGGCAGCCATTCCGCACCAGAACGGACTCTCCAGACAACGCCGCTAGCGACCACGATCCGGCCGTATGCGCCCGGCGACAGCTTCAACCGGATCCACTGGCGGAGCACGGCCCGTGTCGGTGAGATCCAGGTCAAGGAGTTCGATCTAGAACAAACAGCTGACGTCTGGCTCTTCGTCGATCTCGAGTCGCCCATACAGACCGGC
>JAYUDR010000023.1:0-7051 GCA_043739665.1 Chloroflexota bacterium | reverse complement strand
TCTTTCCTTCGTGGGCGAGTCGTCGGAGGAGCAGCGGCGGGCATATGGCTGCGTCAGTCGCCAGCTGGATCGCTTCGACCACATCCCGATCGGACGGGAACTCAGCCCCAAGTCCGTGAAGCGCCTTTCGATATTCGTCGTTGCCGACCAACTTCGACAGCTGTCGGATCGGCGGGACCTCGCCTCGCTTGACCGCTCGTCGGAGTGCGCCAGCGAGTTGCCTTTCGGCCGGGAGTCGTGCGTCTGGGCTGCTAAACCAGTCGGATCCTTCGCAGTCGTAACGGCCGGCACCGACCACGATCGCTGGCGCGATGAGACGACTCGGGTTGATTTCAGCAGACACCTCGCACGCCATCTGCCACTGGCCAGCCCGAGCGGCGTGCTCGGCGAAGTTGTTGAAGCTGAGGGCTTGCGATTCCCAGCCCGCGCTCCGCCGGAGAGCGAGCGACTCGCCTAGCCAGACCGCGAGGTGTGCGTCCATCGTCAGAGATTCTGAACCGATTGCAGCGTCGCCGCCCGACGGCCGCGCAGCGAGTCTCTGGGCGGCTTGATGGCAGCCAAGCTGCCCTCCAATACACGATATCTGGACACGAATGATCGCCCCTCCACGAGGGATGCCACTGCGCATGCACGCTCCGCCAGTACATCCGATGAACCACGGACGAGAGCTACCGCGTCATGCCGAGCGCACCGAGCGCAGCGGTGGCCTGGCGCCGCCCATCGTCACGAGGACACGCCCGCGGTAGAGACGCGGGATCCAGATCCCCGACGAGCGGGTTAGCCTAGGCGCGACTCCACTAGGACCTCCAAGATCATGACCTAGCGCGCCGGACTTGGCAGCTTCGCTGGCATCTTCGTCGGCGAACAGAGGCGGACGGAAACCTGCCAAACCGGACACCCTCACGCTCAAATCGAACGCTGACGGACCCGCGCGACCGCTCTGGTGCACCCTTGAAAACTGCTGGACGAGAGTCCCGTGAGTTCGAATCTCACCCTCTCCGCCAAACAGCGATAGGCCCGCAGGCTGCGCCCGAGGGCTGAGTCCGGCATACTCGGGTCATGAGGCTGCGGCAGAAGTCCTTCGTCGAGCGAGCCCGCGAGACCGTGCCCGTTTTCATAATCATGGGCATGGGCATCGCCGGCGTATTCGTGGCCATGAACGTGCTGGTGACGGCCGTCCCCGTCCTGATCGATCAAAGCTCGCCAACGCCCACCGCAGCCCTTTCCTTCCCGGATCTCCCGTCCACAATTCCATCGGACAATCCCACCAGGGTCACCTACACCCCGGCTCCAACCGCCTCGCTGCCGAGTGTCCGGCCCACCATCGTCCATTCGGCCGTGTCGGACAAGGACACCAATGGCGTCTGGGTGGTCTACCTGAGCTACCCGGCCTTCGTCACCGGGACCACGCCGTGGGCCGAAGCAATGGACGCGGAAATCCTGAGCGACTTGCAGGCTCGGGCGGCCCAGTTCGAGGCTGGCCCGGCCTCGAATCGCCAGGCTGGCGGCAAGGTCAACTCCCTCACCAATAGCTTCACTACGGAGCTGCTGACTCCATCCCTGGCGTCGTTCACGCTGACATTTGTAGACGACACGACGCCCGGACACCCCAGCACCACCGTCCAGACACTCAACTACGACCTGGGTACCGGACAGCAGATCGGTTTTGAAGACCTCTTCATCGACTCGCAGACGGCTTTGGATGTGCTGTCTGCCCAGACCCCGCCGCTGCTGCAGGCCGAGTTGGGGGCAGCCTACAACCCCACGGTTGTGGCCGATGGCACGGCCGCGACTCCGGCCAACTACCAGAACTGGGCTTTGACGCCGGCCGGTCTAAAGGCGACGTTCGCGCAGTCGCAGGTGGCCGCCAACGACCAGGGGCTGCCGTTTGTGGTCGTTCCCTGGAATGCCCTCAAGCCGGTCATGCTCCCGGGCGGTCCGGTGGCGGCACTCGCGGGCCTCTTCTAGCGGGCCTCTTCTAGCGGGCCCAGCCTCGCCTTCCGCTCGGCCGTCGCAGCCGGCTGACACCGCAAGCTCCGGCCCGTATCCTTGCTGAGGATCCGGACCGGACTGCCGGTTCGGGCACAAGTCGGCCTGGCCGGCCCATCGGAGGATTGCATGGCGGCTGAATACAACGCTACGGTGTCGAGTCGGGTGGAGGTTGCGCCCGGTCTGGTCATCATGCGGGTCGCCCCGGACAAGTTGCCGTTCGAATTCAAGTCGGGCCAGTACGTCGTCCTGGGCCTGAAGGCATCGGAGCCTCGAGTAGACGAGTGGGAGAGCGGGGCCGCGAGCGTCCTACCGACGGTCGAAGCCGGCCCGGACGCCGTGGCCGGCACGCCCGAGAGCCAGGCCGCCGTGGACGCCCAGGCCGCAGGGATTGCGAGGGCCGCAGCGGATCCCGAGCGGATGATCCGGCGCGCATATTCGATCGCCTCCGAGAGCCGCTCCGATGAATACATCGAGTTCTACCTGACCCTCGTCATGAGCGGCGAACTGACGCCCCGGCTCTTCAACCTGAAGATCAAGGATCGGCTGTATGTGGGGCCTAAAGCTGTCGGCGTCTTCACGCTCGACAAGGCGCCCGGCAAGCACCTCCTCATGGTCGGCACAGGAACTGGCCTGGCACCCTACATGTCGATGCTGCGGAGCGATCTGCAGTGCAACGGTGAGCGGAATTTCGTGGTGGTCCACGGCGCCCGATATTCATGGGACCTGGGCTACCGCACGGAACTGTCGGGCCTGGCCCGCCACTGCCGCAACTTCCACTACATCCCGGTCATCACCCGCCCCCAGGAAGACGTCACCTGGCGCGGCCAGAGCGGCTACCTGCAGAACGTCATCGCTTCCGGGGCGATCGAAGAAGAGACGGGGCTGGCGCTGACGCCCGATAACTTCGACATCTTCCTGTGCGGCAACCCGGGCATGATCGAGACGGTCATCGGCTGGGCAGAGGGACTCGGCTTCACGCGCGACAAGGGTCATGACATTGGCACACTCCACGTGGAGGAATACTGGTAGGGGGAGTGGGTTGGGCCGCGGGCGGCGTGGCGGAGTGCCGGCCCGGGACACACGGCAACCGCCGCCACGGCGAACCTGCCAGATTCAAATGGGGGTAACACGAGGCCAACAAGTCAGGCCCCACGCCCGGTAGATGGCCTGCGCGGGCGGGCCGGAGGTCCACGGGCGAGCGTGGATATCCAGTTCGGGGGTTTCCGGCCCCTCGAATCGAGGCATCGTGGACGCTGAGACTAGGACTCGTGCTACCGGGGTTAGCAGATGGCAGGAACGTGGCTGTGGGACTCGGTCGCGCCACTCGGGGCCATCCAGATGGCGAGGCCTGTGCCGCAATCTCCGCCTCGACAACAGACCCCGAACGGTCTGCACGGCCGCACTCGCCCGCTGGAACGAACGAGTCTCGACGTCCGGCCCGTTTGACACCGACCGGGCTCTGCCCGTAGACTCCCGCCACATTCGAATATGGGCTGTGATCGGGACGAGTACTTCCCGGCGCCGGCGTAGAGAACCAGCGGTTGGTGCAAGCTGGGGCGGCGACGAGAACGAATGGCCCCGTGAGCCTCCGGACCGAACCGCGAGCTTCCAGGGCTCGCCAGTAGGCTCCGGCGCAGAGCGCCAGCGATAAAGGGCAGCACCGATTCAGGAGTCTCCGCTTGGGCTAATCGTCGCGAAGCGACGATTAAGGTCAACGCGAAGCGTTGACCCCACGTCGGCCAAAGAGCGGCATTGCCGAATGTGGGTGGCACCGCGGAAGGACAAACCTTTCGTCCCTGTGGACGAGAGGTTTTTTGTTTCCCGCCGGCCTGCGGACTGGGACCGACCTGGCGGCCGGGACCGACCTGGCGGTCAGTTTGACGGGCGCGACGCACTACGAACCGAAAGGCGATAGGCAATACCGATGGCACTCAGGGATCCGCTCAGTCTTCGCGAGGTCCGGCAGATGTCCGGCGCGGCCGACACGATCCTGCTGACCGCGACTCGTAACGCTGACCTCGAAACCCCGATCGGCGCATTCATGCGCTTCGACGACGGTGGCCCGGCCTTCTTGCTCGAGTCCGTGGAGGGCGGCGAGCGGCTCGGCCGCTACTCGTTCATCGGCGTTGGCCCGCGTCGCCTGCTTACAGTCCGTGATAACAAGGCCACGATCCAGACTCGGCCGGTGGGCGTGACGGAGTTCAGCCCCGACCTGCCGACCGAGACCTTCGACGTTCCGGACCCCCTGGCGGCCCTTCGCCACTTCATGCCGAAGCGGCGCATCCTGCCCACGGGCGACATTCCGCGGTTCCCAGGCGGAGCTGTCGGTGCGCTTGCGTACGACGCGGCCTCGACATTCGAGCCGACGGTGCCGCTGCCGACCCGCGACCCGACCGGCGTCCCAATGGCCGCATTCCAGGAGACGGACCTCGTCCTGGTCTTCGACCATCTGACTCACACGCTGTCTGCGGTGGCCGCGCTCCACACCGAAGTCCCGGACATCGAAGGTCGCTACGCAATCGCTGAGCGGGCCATCTTCGAAGCCCTCGAGCGGACCGGCCGACCGACGGAGATCGAGCTGGCCAGCTTGACGCGGCGGAGTCGGGCCGAGTCAAGCGAGGCTTCCGAAGCGACCACTCGGCCCGTGGGCGTCGACCCGATAGAAGTCAGCATGACCCGCGATCGATATGAATCCGAGGTTCGAAAGGCTAAGGAGGCGATTGCCGCCGGCGAGGCCATCCAGATCGTCGTGGCCCGCCGCCAGACCTTCGAGCATCCGGTCGTCGACGGCGCGCCGGGCCAGCCTGGCGTGAAGCTGGACGAAGTCTCAATCTATCGGGCCCTGCGACGTGTGAACCCCAGCCCGTACCTCTTCTTCGTCCGGATGCCGGAGTTCTCCGTCGTCGGGGCGAGCCCGGAGCTGCTCGTACGGGTCGAGGGCGATCGCATGACCACGCACCCGATCGCGGGCACTCGTCCGCGTGGAGCGACCCCCGCCGAGGACGATGCCCTGGCCGACGCCTTGCAGCGCGATCCCAAGGAGCGGGCCGAGCACGTGATGCTCGTGGACCTGGGCCGCAACGACTTGGGCCGGGTGGCGCGGGCCGGCACGGTGGCCGTGACCAAGTACATGGAGGTCGAGCGCTACAGCCACGTGCTCCATCTCGTGAGCAATGTGGAGGCGCGCCTGAAGCCCGGCCTCGACTCCCTCGACGCCTTGCGCAGCATCTTCCCGGCCGGGACGCTCTCGGGCGCGCCGAAGGTTCGCGCGATGCAGCTGATCGCAGAGGCTGAAGGCGAGAGGCGTGGCCTGTACGGTGGCGCCGTGGGCTATCTAGGCTACGACGGCAATCTCGACACTGCTATTACGATCCGCTCCGCCGTCCTCAAGGATGACCTGATCCACCTGACCGTCGGCGCGGGCATCGTGGCCGGCTCGGTGCCGGAGCGCGAGTTCGAGGAAACGGACCACAAGGCCGGGGCCGTCAAGCTGGCCATCGAGCTGGCTATCGCCGAAGCCACCGACCAGTCCACGGCAGCTGCGCGCAGCGACTCGACCTCACCGGTTGGCACCGCCGCCACGGCCGGTGCTGCCTCGTCGGGTGAGGCCGCAGCTTCACCTCTGGAGGCCTCCCGATGATACTCATGATCGACAACTACGATTCATTCACATTCAACCTCGTCCAGGCCCTCGAGGCGGCTGGAGCCGATGTCCGCGTCATCCGTAACGACGCCATCGATCGGGCCGGCATCGAATCTCTGGCAGACGATGCGGCGGCGAATTTGCGAGGCATCGTTGTGTCGCCGGGGCCCGGCAACCCCGACTCCGCCGGCGTCTCGATGGATGCGGTCCGAGTCGCCGTCGAGCGCAAGATCCCACTCCTCGGCGTTTGCCTCGGCATGCAGGCTATGGCCCAGGCCTTCGGGGCGACGATCCGGCGGGCGCCGACGCTGGTCCACGGCGAAGCCTCAAGCGTTCGCCACGATCAGAAGGGCCTTCTGGCCGGGATGCCATCGCCTTTCTGTGCGGCCCGATACCACTCCTTGAGCGTAGCCCCGGAAACGTTGCCCCCCGAATTCGTCGTCACGTCCAGGACCGAGGGCGACTATGTGGTGATGGGCATCCGGCACCTTCATGCACCGGTCGAGGGCGTGCAGTTTCACCCCGAGTCCGTGTTGACGCCGGAGGGATCGCACCTGCTGGCCAACTTCCTTCGCCAGTGCGGCGATGGCGACGGGCTCCTGCTAGACCAGGTCTCGGGCTCGTTTGCCCTGGCCGGGTTCGGGCAGCAAACGGCCGCCGTGGCGCTCGCGCCGGCCGCCGGCTCAGGGACGGCCGGCCACGGGGAGGCAGGGCGATGAGCGAGCTGGTTAGAGCGGCCCTATCGGCCGTGGTTGAGGGCAAGAGTCTTGGCATGGATGAAGCCCGCGAGGCCATGGGCGCCGTAATGGACGGCCACGCGACCTCGGCGCAGCTGGCGGCGCTGCTCGTGGCGCTGCGGATGCGCGGCGAGACCGTCGATGAGCTGGCCGGTTTTGCGGCTGCGATGCGCGAGCGAGTTCTGCGCGTCCAGGCGCCAGCGGGGGCGATCGATACCTGCGGCACCGGCGGCGACAAGAGCGGCACAATCAACATCTCCACCGCAGCGGCTCTGGTCGCGGCCGCAGCGGGCGTGCCGGTGGCCAAGCACGGCAACCGGGCCATTACCTCCGCGGCCGGATCAGCAGATGTCCTCGAGGCTCTCGGCATCCGGACGGATCTCGGGCCGGACGAGGCCGCCGAGGCGCTTCGGACGTACGGATTCGCGTTTCTTTTTGCCCCCGGCTACCACCCGGCAATGAAGCACGCCGGGCCTACGCGGCGCGAGATCGGCGTGCGCACGGCGTTCAACTTGCTTGGGCCGCTCACGAACCCGGCCGGCGCCACCCGCCAGGTGGTGGGCGTCGGCGATCCGGCCGCGGCTCCGAAGATCGCCGAGGTCCTGCGGATGCTCGGCGCGGAGCGCGCCATCGTGGTCCACGGCACCGGCCTCGACGAGTTGCCGCTCGACGGGACGGG
>JAYUDR010000022.1:0-43161 GCA_043739665.1 Chloroflexota bacterium | reverse complement strand
AGCGGCCGGGCTACCCTCCTGGTTCCCGACATCCCTGGAGACGACCCAGCCCCAAGGCCCCAAGCCGGCAGGCACTGACAGATTCGCTGAGCAACGACGGTGCCTGCGCACGCGGCTCTCGCGAGTTACCCTCCACCGGTGACCGACAGCAACCGCGCCATCCCGGCCGATCGATTTGCGGCCCGCCTGGCCGCTTGCCGCGAGGCCGTCTCGGAGCACGGGTTCGGAGCGCTACTGATCGGCGTCGGGCCGGACCTGCGGTATCTCACCGGCTTCGTCGGCGAACCGATGGAGCGGCTGACGCTTCTGGTCGTGCCGCGCGAGGGCCCCGTTTCGTTCGTGGTGCCGCGCCTCGAAGCGACCAAGGCCGGAGCCACGCCCCTTTCCGCGGCGGGTGCCGCGAACGTCGTGCCTTTCGAAGAGACGGACGATGCCTTCGCGCTCGTGGCCGGACTCCTTGCAGATGCCGGCACGGCCGCCGGTTCGACCGGCGGGCCTATCGGCCTGTCGGACCGCCTCTGGGCAATGCATGTCCTGGGCCTTCAGCACGCCGCTTCGGACAGCCGTTTCGAATCGGCCGGCCCAGTCATGCGCGACCTGCGTCAGGTCAAGGACCCGGACGAGGCACGCCTCCTCCGACTTGCCGCCCAGGCAGCCGACCGTACTGTTGACGCGATTGCGGCGGGCAGTCTGGTCGGCCGCTCCGAGGCCGAAGTAAGCCGCGAGATTCGCGGTCGGCTCATCGACGAAGGTCACGACCTGGCCGATTTCGCGATCGTCGGCTCGGGGCCCAACGGCGCCTCACCCCATCACGACGCGGGCGACCGCAGAATCGCGGCCGGCGAACCTGTGGTCCTGGACTTGGGTGGCACGCTGGCCGG
This sequence comes from Chloroflexota bacterium, assembly GCA_043739665.1. Classification (GTDB taxonomy): domain Bacteria; phylum Chloroflexota; class Limnocylindria; order Limnocylindrales; family CSP1-4; genus Fen-1039. The sequence continues at coordinate 42,280 of JAYUDR010000022.1, read as the reverse complement.
CTACCTGAGCGACACCACCCGAACCATCTGGATCGCGGGCGAGGCGGGCATCGAGCCCGGGCCCGAGTTCCGACGCGTCTACGAGTTGGTCCGGGAGGCGCAGGCCCAGGCGACGGCGGCCGTCCGCCCCGGCATTCCGGCTGAACGGATCGACGCCACGGCGCGTGCCGTCATCGCGGCCGCGGGCTACGGCGAGTACTTCACGCATCGACTGGGCCACGGCATCGGTCTGGAGGTCCACGAGGATCCGTACATAGTGGCCGGCAACGCCACTCCGCTCCGCGCAGGTATGGCCTTCAGCGTGGAGCCGGGCATCTACGTGCCGGGCCGCTGGGGCGTGCGCCTGGAGAACATCGTCATATGTGGCCTGGGTGGCGCTGAGGTCCTGAACGAGTCGAGCCTGGACCTGCGCGTAGTACGCGGCTAAGTTCGCCCGCCGCGGGGCCGCCTGCGAGTGGTCCGCCGACGCGCGGAGCTCCCCCGAATTGGTCACTATTAGTCGGGCCGGGCTGACGCTACGATCGGCCGGTCGATCTCGGCCATGGTCAAACCCGCCCAGCGCGGGCCAGGAGGTTCGGATGGGTTCGCGGCGCAAGACGTACGGGCACGTCGGGGCCCTCGCTCTGGTCGCCATCATGCTGGCCGCGTGCGGCACCTCGAGCGCTACCTGGCCGCCGGCTAGATCCTCGGCCGCCCCCGCCGCTCCCGCCGCCACAGGGGTTCATGTCGCCATCCCGGTCGAATCTGGCGCCAAGGCGTCGCAGGCGGTCGCCTCGGGTGCCCCGCGCGCAACGGCCGGTGCCGTCACCGTTGATCAGATCACGGCCGACTACACCTACAAATCCGAGCTGATCACGCCGATCGCCCATCTCTATGGCAAGTTCCTCGATGACTTCGTCATCGTCACGGTCACCAACGGGAACACATCGCCGGTCAAGGTTTTGGTGGCGAGCGAGGTCGCCGGCTACACCGGGAAGGCCAGCGATACCATCACAGTGTCACCCGGCGCCACGGCGGAAATCCGCCAGAACCCGCGCCTAACGACGGCCGCAATCGACGGGCTGAACAGCCAGCACCAGGCCGACCTGCACATCACCGTTTCGTACCTCGAATCCGGCCAGCAGCGGACCGTGCTAGACCAGACCAGCCCCACGCTCATCACCTCGCGTCGCGACTTCCCATGGACGATCCAGGGCTTCACCCAGCAGGAGGACTGGAACCTCGTGGTGGCCATGATGACCCCGACCGACCCGGGAGTGGAGGCGCTCATCCGAGCCGCTGCCAGCCACGACCCCAGCGGCGCCATTACCAGCCACTACGACAGCACGAACGACACCAGCGGGACCGTGTGGCAGCGCCTGTCGGATATCTGGCAAGCGGAGGCCACCGACTACCACGTGGCCTACATCAGCACGACCGACTCATTCGCCTCGGGCTCCTCGCAACGGATCCGTCTGCCGGGCGAGGTTCTCGACCAAGCGAGCGGCAACTGCATCGAGTTGACCCTGCTGTACGCCTCGACGGCTGAGGCGCTCGGGCTGGAGTCCGCGATCGTCATGATTCCCGGCCACGCCTATGTGGCAATCCGCCTGGACAGCAAGAACGACTCCTACTACTTCGTCGAGACGACGATGATCGGTTCGGCAACGTTCACGGATGCCGCTCACGAAGGCAACACGGAGTGGACCGAAGCCCAGCCCCACGTGGCGGCCGGTGATCCAGATTACGGCTGGGTAGACGTCGCCCAGGCCCGCACGGATGGCATCATTCCGATCCCCTGGCGGTAAACCCACTGTTCCTGTGGGGAACTCCGGCTCGGCCGAAATCGCCACCGCCGACGCCGTTCAGCCGTAGGGTTGACTGAGCCACCTGGCACGGCGAACGTCGGCGATGGCCCGCTCGGCCTGGCTGCGATGCACGCGGCCGTGACCGGCTTGGAGGCGGAAGAGGAGCTCGAAGGATTCGGGCCCGCGCTCGGCATGAATGCCGGTCCGGGTGCGATCGACGGGCGTGGCGTGATTCCACAGCGCCAGATTGACGTTCCGCAAGGCGCACAGGAGATCCAATAACAGGGCCGGGTCGTCATGGGCGTGGTCGAAATGGGCCGTCCAGGCCTCTTGGTCGTAGCCCTGGAGTGGCGGTTGGTCCTCGGCCAGGATCCAGCGGTAGCGGGCCGAGGTGACAATTTCCGAGTCAACCATGTGGCCGAGACATTCGATGACCGACCACTCGCCCTCGGCAGGGCGGGTGCGAAGGCTGGCGCCGGCAGCCTCCAACAGGCGGCGCCAAAGGTCCACCTCCCCGGCTTGGACCTCGAACGGATCGTCGGGGCCCAGTGCATCGAGCACCGGCCGGCGGTAAGCCTCAGCCTCCTCGGCCGACATGTGCGTCATCACTGTTCTCCTTTCGTTGAATCTGGGCCGATTGAGTCTGGGCCGATTGAGTCTGGGCCGCAAGGTCGGCGTCGACGCAGCGTCGATCCGCATCATCCAGCTTCGCGACCCACAGATCTACAGCGATTCGGCGAGCCGACCATTCTGTCGGCGTCGCCCCGATGCGTGGCCGCGACGAACGTCTCCTCAGCGGCTAGTCTTGGGAACCCAAACCACGGATCGGACGCCACAAGCGTTCACAGCAGGAGAACGGGACTCTGAAGACGGGCCGGGGTAAGAACCTTCAATCGCCTGGGATGAGCCCGAAAGTTCGGGCGTTTGGCGGTGATTCGATTCCGCCCCAGCCGGCCCCCAAGCCGGCGCCCAAGCCGGCCCCCAAGCCGGCGCCCAAGCCGGCGCCCAAGCCGGCCCCCCAGCCGGCGCCCCAGCCGGCGAAGCCCCACATCCTGATCATCGGCGGCGGCGCCACAGGCGGCGCGCTGGCCCACGACCTCACCTTGCGCGGCCTGCGCGTGACCCTCGTCGAGCGGGGCGAGGTCACATCCGGCACCACCGGTCGCCACCACGGGCTGCTCCACAGCGGCGCCCGATACGCCACCACGGACCGTGCGGCGGCCATTGAGTGCATCGCCGAGAACAAGATCCTGCGGCGCATCGCGCCAGGCTCCTTCGAGGAGAACGACGGTCTCTTCGTTGCCCTGACCGACGAGGACGCCGATTTCGCGACGTCTTTCCTCGAAGGTTGCTGGCAGTGCGCAGTCCCCACCAGGCGGCTCGAGCGCGACGCGGCCCTGCGCATGGAGCCCGGCCTCAACCCGGAGCTGCGGTTCGCGATCCAGGTTCCAGACGCGACCATGGACGCGATGCGCGTCCCACTCCGCTTCTTCGCCACCGCCCGGCACAACGGGGCGGACATCCGGCCCTTCACGGAGGTTGTGGGCGTGACCACCGCCGGCCGGTCCGTCACGGGCGTCAAGGTCCGCGACCACGCCGCGGGCCGCGATTATGAGATCGGCGCCGACCTGGTGATCAACGCCGCCGGGCCGTGGGTGGGCCAGATTGCGGCGCTGGCAGGCGTCGAAGTGGCGGTTACTCCGTCGCCGGGCGCGATGGTCGCCGTGCGCGGCCGCCACTGCAACATGGTCGTGAACCGGCTTCACGCGCCGGGCGACGGTGACATCGTCCTGCCCCAGCGAGGGCTGACCGTGGTCGGCACGAGCTTCTGGACAGCGGACGATCCGGACAATCTGACGATCCCGCCCGGGCACATTGAGACGATCATGCGAGAGGGCGCGGCGCTGCTGCCGGCCCTGGCCGGTGCGGAGATCCGGGCCCGGTGGTCGGCGGTGCGGCCGCTGGTCGGCGTAGCGGGCGTAGCGGGCGGAGCGGGCCGTGACATGACCCGCGAACAGCACTGTCTTGACCACGCGGCAGACGCCACTCCCACCGAGGGCTTCGTAACGATCGCCGGCGGCAAAGCCACCACGCTGCGGGCCATGGCAGAAGTCACGGCCGATATCGTCTGTGCCAAACTCGGCATCAACGAGCCCTGCCGGACCGGCCAGACGGTGCTTCTGCCGCACACGGCCTGGTACGTCGCATGAGCGCCAAGAAGTCAAGATCGACCAGGCCGACGGAGCCGAGTCCGGCCGAAGTCGAGCTTGGCCAGCCGGTCGAGCTTGCGCAAGCGGAAATGGTCGACCCGGGACCGCCTCCGCCGCCCACCCGTGTCTTCCGTATTTCGCGACGTCGGTCGGGCGATCGAAAGCCGCACTTCGACGACTTCGAGATCGAGATGGAGCCGGGCGATACCGTCCTCGACGCCCTCCTCCGTATTCGACGCACCAAGGAACCCAGGCTCGTGGTCCGGCATTCCTGCATGCACGCTTCCTGCGGGACGTGCGGCGTGCGAATCAACGGCCGGGAGGCGCTCGCCTGCGACACGAAGGTGGACGCGCTGCCGGCCAAGCCGGCCAAGCCTGCCCCGCCGATCAAAGTGGAGCCACTGGCCAACCAGCGCCCGGTAGCCGACCTCGCGACCGACATGGTCGACTTCTACGCCCGCTTCGAGGCGGCCGGCTTGCCGCTCGTTCGGAGCTCTGAGGTGGCTCCCGGAGCGGAGCCACCCGACGGTATCAAGACGTTCGGACGGTTCGAGAACTGCATCGAATGCGGGCTCTGCCTTTCCGCTTGCCCGATTGCACGGACGAACCACGATTACATCGGCCCGGCTGCGCTGGCGGCCACCGCACGCGTCGTCGAGGAGCCACGCGGCCGCGAGCTTGGGCCGGTGCTGGACCTCGCGGCTGAACCCGATTCGGTATGGCGCTGCCGCGCCGCGCTGGAGTGCAGCGTCGTTTGCCCCTCGGCCGTGGAGCCGGCACTGGCCCTGTTGACGCTGCGCCGCCACATCGCAGCCAACGGCATCAGGCGCCTCTTCAGCCGCAAGAGCTAGTGGTCTTCGACTGCCTCCGGCCGACGGCCGAGCAGCACCTAAGGCTGGTAGACCTCTGCGCTTCGGGCGTCGGCTCCGGAACCACCGCCGACTATGTATACCCGCCCATCTTGAAGGAGCGCGGTAGAAGTCTGGCCGGCCCGGTACGTTGTCATCTTGCCGGTCAGCGTGAACGTACGCGATGCGGGGTCAAATAGCTCCGCGGCCACGTCCGGCCCACCGGCACCGCCGGAAAGCAGGACTCGGCCATCGAGCAACCGGGTCGCATCGAGGCCGTCGCGCGGCACCTTCATTGACCCGGTGGCGGTGAAGGTTGCCGTATTGGGGTCGAATAGCTCGACTGAGGCGAGGGGCTTTTCGTAAACCGCGCTGCTGTTGCCGCCCGCTACGAGGACACGGCCATCGGCCAGAACGGCAAGTGCCGGGAACATTCTGCCAACGCCCATCGATCCGGTAACCGTAAAGGCGCCCGTGCCCGGGTCGTAAAGCTCGGCCGAGGCGTACGGGTTGGCGACGTTGCAGCAACCACCCACCACGAGGACGCGGCCATCGGATAGCTGGGCCGCCCCAAAGGCGTCGCGAGCCGCCGTCATCGAGCCCGTCGAACTAAATTCGCTCGACTTGAAGTCGAAGACCTCCGCCGAGGCGAGAGCCTCACCGCCCGCGTCACGTCCGCCGAACACCAGAACGTTGCCGTTCGTCAGACGGAACGCCGAAGCGCCTGAGCGAGCCGTCTTCATGGAGCCCGTAGCCTTGAATGTGCCGGAACTCGGGTCGAAGATCTCGGCCGTGGCCAGCGGGGCCTGAGTGCCGCCCTCGCCACCGGCTACGAGCACGCGGCCATCTTGAAGCTCGGCAACCGCCGGATCAAACCGGGCTTCAGTCAGAGCGCCAGCCACCGCGGTGTAGGCGCCCGAGCCGGGATCGAATAGCTGGGCCGAGGCAACCGCATCGCCCGAGTCGTCGTGGCCGCCGACCATGAGGACGCGCCCGTCCCGCAGGAGAGTGGCGTTGACACTCGCCGCGTCCATCGAGCCCGCCGGCGCGAATAGGCCTGCACCGGCCAGAGTGGGCGTAGGTGCGGCCGGCAAGGACGCCGTAGCCGTGGAGGCAGCGCTCGGCGATGGAGTAGCCGCCGTCCGAGTGGCGCTCGGCTGGGGCGTGGCCTGGCTGCCGGAGCATCCCACGCCCGCGATGGCGACCGCAACCAAAATGCCCAGGCCGGCGATGCCCCGGCCACGCATCCGCCGAAGCGGACCGCTGTTCCGGCCAGGACCCCTCATCGAAAGCCTCCCGATTCTGCCGACGTAGTGGGGCGATTGCGAGCCGCGTGATCAGGGCCGTGACGCACAGTCCCTCCACCGACTAGTCTAGGCGCGCCGATGTCACCCGGCGAGGCCCGGACCGATTTCGGCTCAGCATCAAGAATATGGTCAGCCCGCCCATGCCAGTCTCCGAAACGCCAGACTCGAGCGGCCCGAAGCCTGCCGGCGCGGCCAGTGAGCCCGCGCGCTCCACGAAGCGGCTCCTCGTCGTCGGCGCGGGAGCCGTGGGTTCGTTGCTGGGCGCCCTGCTCGGGACCGTCGGGTACGACGTGACCCTCGTCCGGATCTTTGAGCCGGACTCCGAACGGCCTCTTGTCCTGATCCGCCCGGACGGCACGCGGACCACGATCCCGGTCCACCGACTCACCCGCACAACCGACGCGCCCACACCGGACCTTATCCTCGTCGCGGTCAAGATGCCGGCCCTCCGCGAGGCCCTGGCGCCGACGCTGCTCTGGCCCACCGTTCCCACCTTAACCGTCGAGAACGGCATCGGCGCGGAGGAGATCGCGGCCGAGATCAGGCCGGCAGCGCCCCAACTTGCGGGCTCCTTAACCGCGCCCGCCCGGCTCGTCTCTGAGGACGAGGTCCATCAGATGGGCAGAGGCGGACTGGCATTGGCAGCCGCGAACGACGCAGCCCGGCCCCTCGTAGGCAATTTGCTCGACGACTTCGGCCGGGCCGGATTGCGAGTCGCCCACGAGCCCGCCGCGCCGCCAATGAAATGGTCCAAGTTGCTCGCCAACCTCATCGCCAACGCCACGGGCGCTATTCTCGACATGGATGCCGCTGCCATCTACCGCCACGCCGGTCTATACGAAGTGGAGCGCCGCCAGCTCCTCGAGACCATCGCCGTTATGGCAGGTCAGGGGCTCCGGCCCGTGGCCCTTCCCGGCGCGCCTGTCCCGTGGCTCGTCCGCGGCATCCGGTTACCGGCCTGGCTCGGCCGGCCGATCATGGCCCGTGCCGTCGGCGGGGCCCGAGCCGGCAAATGGCCGTCACTGCGACTCCAGGTGTCGTCAACGCCGCCGGCCGCGTCCGCAGCCGAGCAGACGGAAGTGGCCTGGATGAACGGCGCGGTCGCCCATGCGGGCGGACAAATGGGCGTGGCAACGCCTGTCAATGCCCGCCTGGCCGCCCTCGTCGATGAGGTGGCTGCCGATCCGCAAAGGCGGGCCTGGTTCCGGGGCCACCCGGAACGACTGCTGGCCGAGCTCGGTGGCAAGCCGTAGGACAGTGCTCCCGGATGCAGACTCGGGCCTATAATTCCGGGCGATGCAAACCCTTGACGTCGTCCGCGTCGCCTTCGCAATAGTCGCCGGCTATCTAATCGGCGGCATACCCTTTGGGATTCTCGTTACCCGCCTGATCGGAGGAACCGATCCCCGCACCATCGGAAGCGGCCGAACAGGGGGAGCCAACGTCTCTCGAGCGGTGGGGTTCCGCTGGGCCGCGGTTTCCGGACTATTGGACGTGGCCAAGGCGTCGGCGGCGGTTCTTCTGGTGGTGGCCATCGGCGGCGGTGCCGTTCCGCAGGTCGCGGCTGCCCTCGCCGCGATCGTCGGTCATAGCCGCTCGCCCTTCATCGGCCTGCGTGGCGGCCGCGGCGTGGCACCCGCAACCGGCGGCGCACTTGTCATCGCCCCGATCATCCTCGCTGCGATCTTCCCCGTCTTCGTCCTTACGATCCTCCTAACTCGTATCTCATCGCTGGGATCTCTGACCGCCAGCTTGATGGGCGGCATCGCCATGATCGTAATCACCGCCGTCACGCCGCTGGCGCCGATCTACTACGTCTATGGCGTGGGGGGAGCCGGCTTGATCTGGCTCTTCCATCTGGACAACATCGGGCGGCTCTTGCGGGGCGAAGAGCGGCGCATCGGCGGCCGCCGCGCTCCAGCCGAGAACGACACGGCAAGCGGTCCCGCGGGGCCGTAGAAAGTCGTTCCGTAGGGCGAGTTACGGCCGGCTTGTTACCCCATTCGGCGTATCTTCTCGACACTATGGCAACAGAGATCGAATTCGTCGGCTTCTCGGACGATTGTCGCGTCGAAGGCAAGATTGACCTGGCTGACTCGCGCCTGGCCGATCTGCTCAACGGGAGCCGCACGATCCTGGTGCGCGAGGTCACGCTCTTCAGCACAGCCGACGGCCACACGAGGGCACTTGAGCAGCTCGAGATCGGCCTCGACGAGTTGGACATCGTGGTGGCCAGCGGCCCTCGGGGCGACCCGAAGCGACGGCTCGCCACCAAGCCGAACGGCGTCAGCATGAAGCTCGGCCCATATTGCGCCGAGGGTTACATGCACGCACCGCCGACGGCCAACCCGGTCCGCGGCATCAGCCATCTACCGGCAATGGTCGCCATCACGAACGCAGTCCTCGAATATCAGTTCTGCGACGAGCCAGTCAGCCAGTGGTTCCACGCGATTCTGGTCAACCGCGACCTGGCCCTCTCGCTGCGAACTGTCGCGAGCCCAAGCGGCCGACAGCCCGGCGCCGCGTAGCTCGGAGCTAGACCCGCGCCCGCAGCAGTTCGTTCGCGGCCGCTCTGACCGTCTCGGCGTCCGTGGCCGCCAGCGATTTGACTGCGAGAACGCGTAGCTCGGCGGAAGTCACCTTCGCGAGCGCAGCTCTAACGCCGTCGAGGCTGCCCACATCTGCCGATAGCTCGTCCACGCCCAGGCCGACCAGCACCACTGCTCCGGCCGGGTCGCCGGCCAGCTCGCCGCAGACAGCTACCGGAATTCCGGCCGTGCGGGCGCCGGCTATGACCGCGGCAACGGTGCGGAGGACCGCTGGGTGGAGCGCGTCCTGGAACCTGGCGAGCGACGGATTGCCCCGATCCGCGGCCAGCACGTATTGAGTCAGATCGTTAGTCCCGATGCTGAAGAAGTCCACCATTCGGGCCAGTTCCGGTGCCATCATCGCGGCCGACGGAACCTCGATCATGACGCCCGTGACCATCCGCTCCGGGCACGGCTCGTCGGCCGCGTCAACCTGGGCGCGGGCCTCGTCGCGCAGATCGAGCAGCATACGGGCGTCGGCGAGCGTCGCCACCATCGCGGCCATGACGTGGGGCGTGACACCGGCCATACCGGCCGCTCGCCAGATCGCCCGAAGCTGAGTCAGCAGCAGGTCGCGCGAATCGCCCGCCAGGCGAATCGCCCGCACGCCCAGGAACGGATTCGGTTCCTCGGGTCGGCCGAGGTACGGGATCGACTTGTCGCCGCCGATATCGGCCAGGCGAATTACCACCGGTCGCTCAGCCCCGAACGCCTCCATGGCCTGGCGATACGCGGCCACCTGTTCCTGCTCGCTCGGGGCCGATTGACGGCGCAGGAAGAGGTACTCAGTGCGGAAGAGGCCGACGCCCTCAGCCCCGGAGGCGATCGCGCGAGCGGCTTCGTCCGGGCTGCGGATGTTGGCGAACAGGGCGATGCGCTTTCCGTCGCAGGTGGCGGCAGGTCGGCCTCGGAGCGCGGCGTCGGCACGCGCGCGGGCGGCCCGAACGGCCCGACGATCGGCCAGAACCCGCAACTCGGCCTCGTCCGGGTCGGCGATGACTTCGCCGGTGTCACCATCGATGGCCACTGCGGCCGCCCCGCGGACCACCGCCAGCAGCCCCGCCGCGGCCACGACCGCGGGCACGCCCAGGCTGCGTGCCAGGATGGCGACGTGGGCCGTCGGCGATCCGCCGGACAGGGCCACGCCCAGAAGCATGCCGGGCGACATCTCCGCGAGCAATGACGGCGGCAGGTCATCGGCGATGAGGATCGACGGCGCGTCGGGCAGGTTGAGATGAGTGCCGTCAAGAACCCGGACCACGCGCGCGGCCACGTCCCGCACGTCCGCCGCGCGAGCCGCCAGCAGCGCGTCGTCAAGGCCCGCCAGAAGGACCGCCGACGCTTCCGCGGCATCGATCACGGCTATTGCCGGAGCAACTCCCGCGTGGGATCGCCGCACGGCCTCATCGATGATCGCCGGGTCCACGGCCATGAGCGCCTGGGCCTCGAGTATCTCAGCGTCGCCCGGCCGGTCGGCCGCGCACAGGCGCGCAGCCAGAGCGTTCAGTTGCGCGGCAGCCGTCTCGGCCGCGCCACGAATGAGGGACTCGGCATCGTCTTCGTCGCCCGAAACCACCGCCTCGGCCGCCTCGCGGGGAGCCGCCGAAACCGGCCCGGGCGCGTACCACCACGGCGGCCCGACGGCGATCCCCGGCGCGGCAGGTCGACCGGCAACCCGGCCCGACGCGGCTTGCTTGCCCACGGCCTGGTCCGGAGAGGCCAGCAACTCGCTAAGGACTTCGACCGCCCGCTTTTCATCGGCGCCTACGGCAACGATCCGCACCAGGTGTCCCATCTCGACGCCGGCCGACAGGATGCCGACGACACTTCGGGCATCTACGGCAGGCCGCCCGAGGGTGACGTTCTGCAGCTGAACCGTCGATCGGAACGCGGCCACCGCCCGAACAAAGGCCGCCGCCGGCCGGGCGTGCAGACCCGCCTGCGTTCGAACCTCGAGCTCGATCGATCGCACCGCATTCCTCCGGTTGGCCTCTCCGCTCCGGGCGGACATCGCAGTTAATCGTACCCGCGCCCACCCGATCGGACCGTCCCGTGTCGACTCTGGCATCATTGTGTCTCAGGGGCCTAGTAGGAGTCTCGTTCTGTCGATGGATCGCGTGTCAGCCGGCGGCCCGGCTCGAGTAATTGCCGGCCTCGCCGCACTCCAGGACCTCAGCGTCCTCCTCGAAGGAATCGAAGATCCCAGGTCCCAGCGGCCGGTCCTCCGGCAGGTGTTGGAGGCTCGCCGGAAGCTCCTCGGGCCGGATCATCCGACCACGATCGAGGTGGAGGCCCGTCTGGCCGCCATCACCATCGAGCTTGAGGAATACCAGTCCGCACGCGACGCCTATACCGTCCTCATGGAACGTTCGGAGCGCGTCTTTGGGCCGCGCAACCTCGACACTCTGTCCGCGGTGCATGGCCTGGCAGTTGCCCTCTCCTTCATGGACGAGCCCGCGATCGCCCGAGCCATGTACGAACGTGTCTACGCCGGCCGCCGCAACTCCCTCGGAGCGGACGATCCCGCGACCCTGAGCGCCCTGCACAACCTCGGCCTGACCCATCGAGCCCTCGGTGACAATGCCGCAGCCCGGGCCACGTTCGAGCAGCTACTGGAGGCACAGCGGCGCGTTTTCGGGCCGGAGAACGCCCTCACGCTTCGGACCATGACGAACCTCGGCAGCGTGCTGATCGCCATGGAGGAATACCCGCGTGCGTGCGAGGTTCTGGCCGAGCGGGTCGATCGCAGCCGTCGCGTCCTCGGTGCTACCCACGCCGATACCATCGACGCAATGCTCAGCCTGGCTCGGGCACTGGTCGGCGCCGGCGACAAGGCCTCCGGGCGCGCCCTTTCGGAGCAGGCCCTGTCCTCAACGATCACGACATTCGGGCCCGATGCGCCAGAAACGATCTCGGCCATGACCCAACACAGCCGCCTGATCCTGGGACTCGGCGAGGCCAAAGCCGCAGTCACAGCCTACCGAAATCTATTCGACAAGCGGACGCGTCTCAACGGCCCCGAGGACATCGCCACACTCGACGCGCTCGCCGGCTTGGCCGATTCGGTGGGCCGGACCGGCGATCACAAGCGCGCCCACGACCTGGACCTGCAGTTGCTCGACAGGCGCCAGAAGATCCTCGGGCCGGACCACGCGGCCACACAATGGGCAATTGGTGACCTGGCCTGGAACATGGAGCAACTGGGCGACTTGAGTGGGGCCGCGGCGCGCCTGAGTGAACTGGCGGAGGCTCGCACTCGAACCATCGGCCCCGACGAACCTGACACGGTCTGGACGCTCCAGGGCTTGACCCGGGTCCTGGGCAAGCTGGGCGCTCACGCCGACGCCCGACGAGCCTACGCACGGTTATACGAAACGCAGGACCGGCGCCTGGGTGCCGAGGCGGACGAAACGCTCAACGCTCTCCGGGGGCTGGCGTGGGAACTACGCAAGGTCGGTGAGCTGGAGTCTGCCCGCCGCTATTGGGCCCAGCTGGTGGAGACGCACGAGCAGCTCTACGGGCCCAAAGGCGAACGCACCCTCGACAGTCTGGTCTGGCTGGCGGAGGCCCTCGACGACATTGACGAAAGCGAGCAGGCCCGCACGATCTCCGAACGAGTGGCCGGCCCTCTGGGCCGGATCTATGCGGGCAGTGCCGGGGCCGTCGGCGCCGACGACCCGCGGACGCTCGAGCTGGGCCTCGGGCTGGGCCTAACTCTGGAGCGCCTGGGCCAGTGCGAAGCCGCCCGCGCCACATATCAGCGCACGCTCGATGGCTACTTGCAGATCGAGGGCCGGCGCGGCCGGGCCGTGGCCGACTTGCGCGGCCATCTCGGCGACATTGCGCTCAAGCTCGGCAACCCAACGGAGGCCCACGTCCTCTACAGTGAGGCGGTGGCGATCCTGCGCAAGTCGCCCGGTCCGGAGGATCCGGACACACTCGCCATGGCCAGCCGCGACGCCAACGCGCTGTTGATGCTCGGCAAGAAGATCGCCGCCCGCAATCAGGCTCGGACCGTTGTCGACGGCTACCGCCGCACCCTGGGCGAGGAGAACCCGCTGACGCGCCGCGCGCAGGCTCGCTTCGACGCGATGACACCCGGCAAACGCCCGCGCCCAACGTTCTAGGTGCGGCCTCAGCCCGCGCTCATCGGAGACAGCCGCACGCCGTGGCCATTCTGTGGTCTAATTTCCTCGTGAAATCAGTGCGCATTCTCTGTACGTGTTCGAGGCGGCCCCGCCATCGAGGGATGGGGTCTGGCACCGAGCACGTCGCGACCTGACGAGCCGGGCACAGACCATGCGGGGCCGCAGCTTCATCGGAGTTGCGGCCTTTTGATTCCGCTCGAACCGGTCGGCGGGGTCGCAGCCCTTCCGCCCTGCTCATGTCCTCGGCACCACCTCATCGTCACCCGGAGTCACTAATGACACTCGCGGCATCTCGCCTCTCCGTCGCCGCAGCCCCTGGCAACGCCATCGAGTTCGCCGACTCGATCCTGGACCTCGTAGGCAATACGCCCCTCGTCCGGCTCAGCCGCACCACCCGCGACCTCGGTCCGATCGATCGCCAACCTCTCGTCTTGGCCAAGCTCGAAATGCTCAACCCGGGAGGCTCGGTCAAGGACCGGATCGGCCTGCCCATGATCGAGGCGGCCGAACGTGCCGGCCTGTTGAGGCCGGGTGGGACGATCATCGAGCCAACGAGCGGCAACACCGGCCACGGCCTGGCCATCGCCGCTGCGCTCAGGGGCTATCGCTGCATCTTCGTTATGGCCGACAAGCAGTCGTCCGAGAAGCAAGCCCTCCTCCGCGCCTATGGCGCCGAGGTTGTCGTATGCCCCACGGCCGTGCCACCTGAGTCGCCCGAGAGCTACTACTCGGTGGCGGCGCGACTGGCCCGCGACATTCCGGGCGCGTTCATGCCCGGCCAATATTGGAACGAGGAGAACCCGGCGGCCCACGAACGAACCACCGGGCCCGAAATCTGGCGCCAGACGGCCGGCAAGGTGACTCACTTCGTAGCCGGCGCCGGCACGGGCGGAACGATCACCGGAGTGGCCCGCTATCTGCGGTCGCAGCGGCCGGACGTTGTCGTGGTCGGCGGCGACACTGAGGGCAGCGTGTTCTCGGGCGACGTTCCGCGGCCGTACCTTACCGAAGGCGTGGGTGAGGACTTCTGGCCTGATACGCTCGACCCCAATCTCGTCGATCGGTGGGTGCGAGTGCCGGATGCCGATGCCTTCGCGGCCGCGCGACGGCTGACTCGGGAGGAAGGCATCCTCGCCGGCGAGTCGTCGGGGACTGCGCTCGTGGCGGCTCTTGTCGTTGCCCGTGAGCTGACCGAGCGCGGCGTGGGCGCTGACGCGGTCATCGTGGTGCTGTTGCCGGACACCGGCCGGAACTACCTCTCGAAGCTCTACAACGACGAATGGCTGCGCGAGCATGGGCTCCTCACACGGCCGGCATCGATCGCCCGCATCGGTGATCTTCTGTCCGACCACCACCACGGCACGGCGCTTCCACCCCTCGTCGTCATCCACACGACAGAGACGGTGGGCGCGGCAATCACGCGGCTTCAGGAATACGGCATCAGCCAGATGCCGGTTTCGGAGGCGGCAGTGGGCGCACCCGTAAACGCGGCTTCGATCGTCGGCTCCGTCTCGGACCGCGGTCTGCTGGACCGTGCCTTCCGCGACCCCGCCATCATCGGCCGGACGGTCGGTGAGGTTATGGACAGGCCGCTGCCGCTCGTGGACGAGAACGCCGCGGTCGAGGAGTCGTACGGGCTACTGTCCGGCGGCGCGCAGGCGGTCGTCTTGATCCGCGACGGATCGCCGACCGGCATCGCGACCCGGCTCGATCTGCTGGAGTTCCTAAACCACACTACCGCTGCCGGAGGCCGACGTGGCTGACAAGTTCGAATTCGAGACGCGTGTTGTCCATGCCGGCGGCGAGCCCGACGAGCTAACCGGCGCCGTCTCGCCGCCCATCTACCAAACCAGCACCTTCGCCCAGGACGGCGTCGGCCGTCCTCGCGGCGGCTGGGAATACGCTCGAACCGGCAACCCCACGCGGTCACGGCTGGAGCGCGCTGTGGCGGACCTGGAGGGCGGCGCGCACGGCATCGCCTTTGCCTCCGGCAGCGCCGTCACGTCGACCATCGGCGAGTTGGCCCTCCCGGGCGACGAAGTGATCGTCGGCAACGACGTCTATGGCGGCACATTCCGGTGGTTCGACAAGGTCGCACGGCCGCGTGGAGTTCAGGCCCGCTTCGTTGACCTGGCGGCGGATCCCGCGGCGGTGCTCGACGCAAACCTCACGGAGCGTACCCGGCTGGTCTGGTTCGAGACGCCCACCAATCCCCTACTTCGACTCGTGGACATAGGTGCCGTCGCGGCTGCCGTGGCCGGGCATCGCGGATCCCGCGGCCGCCGACCGCTCATCGTCGTCGACAACACCTTTGCCTCACCCGCGTTGCAGCGCCCGCTGGAGTTGGGCGCGGACATCGTCTACCACTCCGCGACCAAGTACCTCGGCGGGCACTCCGACACGATCGCCGGTGTCGCCGTCACCAGCGACGACGAGGTCGCCGACCAGCTCCACTTCCTGCAGAACGCCAACGGTGCCATTCCGGGACCCCAGGATTGCTTCCTGATCCTGCGCGGCCTCAGGACGCTGGTCCTTCGGATGGAGCGCCACGGCGAGAACGCGGAGACCGTCGCCCGCTTTCTGGCCGCCCGCGACGACGTGGCCGAAGTCCGCTATCCGGGCCTGGTCGACGGCCCACATGCCCATCCGCAGGCAGCCCTGGCCGTCCGCCAGATGAGTGGCTCCGGCGGTGGCATGGTCGGCTTCATTCCGGCAGCGCTGGGCGGCCGCTCCGCCCGCGAGAGGGCCGTAGCCGTCTGCGAAGGCACCCGCATCTTCATCCTGGCCGAATCGCTCGGCGGCGTGGAGTCGTTGATCGAGCTGCCGGCCGTGATGACGCACGCCTCGGTCGCGGATTCGGCGCTGGCCGTGCCCGAGGCGTTCGTGCGCCTCTCGGTCGGCATTGAGTCGGCCGCGGACCTGGTCGCCGACCTCCGTCAGGCCCTCGACCATGCGTAGGTTTTGCCCCAGGCCGCGGGCCCGCCCGACCTGCGGTGTTGCGGCGCGAGCACCTGGACTTGCACAATGCGCAGCTACTCGCCTAGACTGCGCGGGCAATGAATAGCCACGCCTTCAGCCGCCGGGAGAACTCGCGCATGGCCTCGTGCCTGCGCTGTTCGATGTTGTGTATGCCCTGGCGGCCCCGAAGTGCGGAGGATGGGGTCTGAGGTTCTGGCTCACCTAGCAGCGTAGCCGGACCAAAGATCAGTCCCGGGGCCGCGGACTCGAGCGAAAGTAAGCTTTCGCCAACGGAGCCGCGGTTCTTTATTTCTCCGGCAGCGTAGAGCTTCAACTCCCCGCTCCACGTCGGGCAGCCGCCAGACCCACCAAAGCCAACCTAAGTTGGCTCGCCCACCCCAGGGCTCCCCGGGATCAAGCACAGGTGAGCAAATCCCGCCGTCAGGCGACAAGTCAGGAGAACCATTCCGTGTCCGACCAGAACGCTCCCGCTCACAAGAACGAGACCCTCGCCGTCCACGCCGGTCAGACCGTCGACCCCACCACGAAGGCTCGCGCAGTCCCGATCTACGCGACCACCAGCTACGTCTTCGATAACGCCGACCACGCCGGCCGCCTCTTTGGGCTGCAGGAGTTCGGGAACATCTACACCCGGATCATGAACCCGACCACCGATGTTTTCGAACAGCGGATTGCCGCTCTCGAGGGTGGCGTCGGGGCGCTCGGCGTCGCATCCGGTCTGGCGGCCGAGACGCTGGCGATCCTGAACCTCGCCCGCGCCGGCGACAACATCGTGACCAGCTCCTCGCTGTACGGCGGCACCTACAACCTCTTCAAGTACACGCTCCCCAAGTACGGCATCGAGTTCCGCTTCGTCGACGGCTCCAAGCTCAGCGAGTTCGAGGCCGCGATCGACGGCAAGACTAAGGCCGTCTATCTCGAGACCATCGGCAACCCACGCCTGGACGTGCCGGATTTTGAGGCAATCACCGCGATCGCACACAAGCACGGCATCCCGGTCATCGTCGACAACACGTTTGCGCCACTCCTGGCGCGCCCGTTCGAATGGGGCGTCGACATCATCGTCCACTCGGCGACGAAGTGGATCGGCGGCCACGGCACCGCTATCGGCGGCGTCGTCGTCGACAGCGGCAAGTTCGACTGGGCAGCATCGCCTCGCTTCAAGGCGGACTTCGTGGATCCAGACGAGTCGTACCACGGCGTCAGCTACACCGCGGCCTTCGGCAACCTGGCCTACATCCTTAAGCTGCGAGTCCAGCTACTCCGCGACCTCGGTCCGGCCCTGAGCCCGTTCAACTCGTTTCTCTTCCTGCAGGGTCTGGAGACGCTACCGTTGCGGATCGAGCGCCACAGCACCAACGCTCTGGCGGTCGCGAAGTGGCTCGAAGCTCATCCGGCCGTCGAGTGGGTTAGCTACCCGGGCCTCGCCTCGCACCCGACCCACCAGCTCGCCAGTAAGTACCTGTCAGGCGGCTTCGGCGGCGTCGTGACTTTCGGTCTGAAGGGTGGCGTAGAAGCCGGCCGCAAGCTCATCGACTCGGTCAAGCTCTTCAGCCTGCTGGCCAACGTCGGCGACGCCAAGAGCCTGATCATCCACCCCGCGTCAACCACCCACCAGCAGCTATCCGCTCAGGATCAGGTCGCGAGCGGCGTGACTCCTGAGCTGGTCCGCGTGTCCGTCGGCATCGAGCACATCGACGACATCATTGCCGACCTCGATCAGGCGATCGGCGTGGCCACGGGTATCCGCTCGGCCACCGCCGGCTCGGTCGCGGTCGCGGTCGGCGCGGCCAGGTAGGACGGCGACCCAACCATGCACTGGACATCGGTGGAACTGAAGGCTTCGGGGCGGCGCGGTAGTAGCGCGCTCTCCGAGGCCCGCGCCGCCGAGTCCACTCCAGCCGCAACATCGCGCGCCGGGTCCCTCACAGGGCTCGGCGCGCAGCCATTTTCGGCCCTAGCCGGCGCTTCAGCCGCGGCGCACTCCGCGGCAAGCTCCGCGGCGGCGCGGTCGGCCGCAAGCTCCGTTTTCGTCCCGGCCGACCCTGGCGTTTCGACCGCACGCGGTGACTCAGGTTTTCGTAGCCTGAACAACGTGGATAACACCTTGGATCCGCAAGCCGGAAAGATCGTCTCTCGCTGGCTCGGGCGCTTCATGCTCGAGTCTGGCGCCGTGCTGCCCGACCTGGTCGGAGCCTACCGTCACGACGGAGTTCCGATCGGCGAGGGTCGCCAGATTCTGGTGGTTCACGCACTGACCGGCTCGGCCGACGCCGCGGGCGACTGGTGGGCGCCTCTCATCGGCCCGGGCCAGGTCCTCGACACCGAGAAGTTCGGCGTCATCTGCATCAACCTGCTGGGCAGCCGCTACGGCACCAGCGGCCCGATCTCGCGCAACGCGGTGACGGGCAAGCCGTACGGGCGAACATTTCCACACATCACCGTCCGGGACCAAGCCCGGGCCCAGTGGCGTCTTCTCGACGCGCTGGGGATCGGCAAGGTTGCCCTGGCCGTGGGCGGATCACTGGGCGGCATGGTCGCCCTGGAGGTGGCCCTGGAGCGGCCCGGCGAGATCAGCCGGGTTGTGCCGATAGCCGCGCCGGCTCGCATCGGCCAGCTCGCCGTCGGCTGGAACCACATCCAGCTCGAAATCATCGACCGTCTCGGTCTCGATGGGCTGGACCTGGCCCGCCAGCTGGCAATCACCACATATCGAAGCGAGATCGACTTCGAACAGCGCTTCACCGGCCGAACCGAGTCCGACGGCACGCCGTCCATCGTCAACTATCTGCGCCACCAGGGCCGCAAGCTCCTGGAGCGGTTCGACGACGACACGTACTGCACTCTGGTCCGGGCCATGGACACGCACGACATCGGCCGAGATCGCGGCGGTGCGGTGGCCGCTCTGCAGCGGCTTGCGGCCTACGGTACGCGCCTTACGGGAGTCGGCATCGAGGGCGACATTCTGTACGGTACGACCCAGGTTTGCGATATGGTCGAAGCGGCCTCGACGGCCGGCATGGACGCCGCCTACCGCGAGATCCACTCAACAAAGGGCCATGACGCCTTTTTGGTCGAGTGGGACCAGCTCAAGGCGATCCTCGCTGAGGCCCTGAAGTAGGGGTTGCCGCGTGGGCGGCTGGGCCAAAACGGCCTTCAGAAGACCAATCCGGTCGCCTCCAATGGCTTGGATGTCATGCCGGAAATGGTATGCTACATTCGATTGCAAGCTTGTCGCGTTCGGGCTGTCGAGCTGGCTTGCCTAAGGGATGGCGTCTGTGACGGAAGCCTCGGTCATAGTCGAGGACCAGCCGATCGGTACGATTTCTCGTCGGCTGTACGGCCACTTCGCCGAGCATCTCGGTCGGTGCTGCTACGGCGGGCTGTGGGTCGGCGCCGGCGCCGTTGCCGACATCGACGGGTTTCGAGCGGACGTCGTGGCGGCACTACGCGATCTGCCAGTGCCTCTCATTCGCTGGCCGGGCGGATGCCACGCAGATCACTATCACTGGCGAGACGGCATCGGGACGCCCTCTTCGCGGCCGACGACTCTCGGCATGTCGTGTGGGCTCCGTGTGCCCGACAGCAACGCTCTCGGAACTCACGAGTTTCTGGGACTGTGCGAGTTGCTGGGCGCCGAGGCCTATCTCGCGGGCAACGTCGGCACCGGCTCGGTCCAGGAGCTGTGCGACTGGGTTGAGTACGTGAACGGGACCATCGATACAAGCCTGACCCAGGAGCGAGCCGCTAACGGCAGGCCCGAGCCCTGGAGCGTTCGGCTGTGGGGCATAGGCAATGAGAGCTGGGACTGCGGCGGTCGGTTCGACCCGGTGGCATACGCCCACGAGTATCGGCGCTACGCGACCATGATTCGCCACGTGGATCCCCGGGCGGAGTTGGTGGCGGTCGGGCTTGAGGACGACGGCTTGCCGGAGATGGGTCTCGATCGGGAATGGAATGCCCGATTCCTGGCTGCGCTAGGGCCGACCGTCGATCTCGTCGACCATCTGTCCATCCACCGGTATTGGGTTCGCGGCGGGCCGGAGGCCAACTTCGACGAGGACGACTACTACGCACTTTTCGACGAGGCCGACGGAACAGAGCGCTTGATCGAGCGAACGGCTCGGACGCTTGCCGACGCAGCGAAACCGTCGCACAAGATCGGCATCGCCCTGGACGAGTGGGGCGTCTGGCATCCCGAAGCGCGGGACTGGGGGCCGGGACGGGTCGACCGCCGGATGCCCGCGACATTCGAGCAGGCCAACACCCTAAGGGACGCCCTGGCCGCCGGGATCGCCTTCGAGGGCTTCCATCGGCAGTGCCGCGTTCTCACCATGGCCAACCTCGCCCAGGTGGTCAATGTTCTCCAGGCCGTGGTCATGACCGACGGCGCAGCGTGCGTTAAGACTCCCACCTATCACGCTCTGTCCATGCATCGACCGCACATGGGCGCCGAGGCGTTGCAGGTGGAGGTCGCGACCGACTCGGCAGGCCCGTTCGGCGGGCCTGCTCTGAGCGCGACGGCTTCTGGTCGACCAGGCAAGACGGCAGTCACTCTCATCAACCGGGATTACCGAGGTTCCGTCACCGTAAACATCCGGGCAGCAGGTGCAGCCACGTCGAGCTGGCTGCTGACGGCGGCGGCGCCCGCTGCCGGCAACGATCCAGCCAACCCCGATCGAGTGTCGCCGCGGCGTCTGGTCGTCGACGACTCTCGAGTCGGGCGGTGCACCGTCACATTGCCGCCACACTCGATGGCAGCAATCGAGTTCGCCACAAACGGAGCAAGCCGAAACTCATGACAGCCAGGATCCCGAAACGCGTTTCCGGCGAACCTCGCCGGCATGCCGTCGCCCGAGATACGAGGACGACCGAATTTGTGCCGCCCAACGCCCCCGGTGTGACTTCACAAGGCGGCAGCGTGCGGGGTTCGGCCGCACCAGTGCGTCCGGCGCGCATCCCAACGATGCAAGACATCGCCGACGCCGCCGGCGTTTCCCAGAGCACCGTGTCGCGGGTCCTCACCGGCGCCCCGAATGCAATCCCGATCAACCCAGCGACGAGAGAGCGGATCCTCGAAGTTGCACGGCAGATGCGCTACCGCCCCAACCCGTTGGCCCGCGGCCTGCGCGGCGCCCGCACCATGCTCCTGGGCGTGATCGTGCGCGAAATCACGGACCCATTCTTCGCGGGCGCCGTCGACGCCATATCCACCGAGGCCAACCGACGCGGCTACAACGTGGTCCTGGGCGACGCCCACGGCCACACCGACGAGGCCATCGCCCTGCGCACTGTGCTCGAGACGCGCCATTGCGATGCCATCCTGCTCCTCGGAGACACGAGCGATCAACCGCGCCTGATGGAGGATCTGCGAAATACAAACGTCCCGGTCGTGGGCCTGTGGCAGGGCACGGCCCGGATGCCCGGCATGTCGGTTGTCGGCGTGGACAATAAGTTTGGCCTGGGCGGCCTGATGGACCACCTGATCGGGCTCGGCCACCGCAAGATTGCGTTCGTCGGCGGCGCCTTCGTCGAAGGCCGCCTGATCGGCGACATCGGCGAGCGGCGGGTGGCATTCCTGGAGCGGGCGGCGGCCGAGGGCCTGGAAACACCCGATGGCTTCGTTCGCGACGCGCGGAACAGCCTGGGCGGCGGAGCTGGAGCGTTTCGGGAACTGATGGCCCTTCCGGACCGCCCCACCGCGATCATTGCCTCCACAGACCTACTCGCCATAGGCGCGCTGCATGCAGCCGCCCACATGGGTCTTAACGTTCCCGGCGAGATCTCGATAGTTGGCTTTGACGACCTGCCGATGGCCGAGTACACGACGCCCCCCTTGACTACGGTCTGCATGCCCATAGCGGAGATGGCGGCGGCCGGCGTCAAGGCGGCCATCGATGAGGGCCAAGACCTCGAAGCGACGGCTCTCCAGATACTCCAACCGACGATCGTCCTTCGCGATTCGTCCGGACGCGCGCCGGATCGGGACTCATGAGCCCGGACCTTCGAGGCCCTGACGGCGTCGACCATGGGCGCTACTGGTTGCCTTCCCAGGCCTGAACGAAGCGATTTCGCTCGTCAGCCGTGGAGCTGGGCAAGTTCCCTCTGCGTGACCTCGCTGGGCAGCTTGCCCATGATGATCATGCCCAGAACTTCGTCGGTCGTGACATCGGCCTTGTTGACCGTACCAACCAGCCTCCCGTGAAGCATCACGCTGATGCGGTCCGCGAGATCGAAGACATCGTGGATGTCGTGGCTGATCAGGAAGATGCCGATGCCCTCGCTCTTCAGCTGCTTGATCAGATCACGCACCTGGTTGGTCTCGGCCGGGCCAAGGGCAGCAGTCGGCTCGTCCATGATGAGAATTCGCGCGTTGAAATGAATGGCGCGCGCTATGGCGACCGATTGCCGTTGTCCGCCTGAGAGAGACATCACGGCAGTCTTGAAGTTCTTGAAGTTGGGATTCAGCCGACCGATCACCTTTCGGGTCGCGGACTCCATCGCAGCGTCATCGAGTGACTGAAAGCGAGTCATCAGCTCACGACCGAGAAACATGTTCCCGGCCGCGTCTATGTTTTCGGCCAGCGCCAGCGTCTGATAGATCGTCTCGATCCCCAGCGCCTTAGCCGCGCGCGGGTTCGCGATAGCTATCGGCTGACCGTCGATCAGCACCTCTCCCTCGTCCGCCGGGTGGGCGCCCGAGAGAACCCGCATCAACGTGGTCTTCCCCGCGCCGTTGCCGCCGACCAGTCCCACCACTTCGCCGGGGCGAAGATCCACGGTCACATTATCCACCGCATGTACGCCACCGAAGGAAACGCGCATATGGCGCATCTCCACGAGCGGCGGCTGATCCGTCGCGGGCGACTGGGGATCCGTCACTGCCTCATTCATCAATTTGCTCCTGGAACTACTTGGCGCGCCGGTGGAGGAAAATGTCGAGGCCCACCGCCGCAACCAGTACGGTGCCGACGACGATGTCCTGGACCGGTGAGTCCACCTTCACCATGACCATGCCCGACCGCAACGACTGCATGACCACGGCGCCCAGAACGGCACCCGGGATCGTGCCGGTGCCCCCGGCGAGCGAGGTGCCTCCGATCACAGCCGCCGCGATCACGGCAAGCTCGTCCCCAGTGCCGAGGCTCGTCACGCCCGAGTCGAGACGGGCGGTCTGGATGGCGCCGCTGATAGCGGCCAGGACGCCCATCAACACAAAGGTAAGCATCACCGTTCGGCGCGTATTGATGCCGCCGAGTTCGGCTGCTTCCGGGTTGCCGCCGATGGCGAAGACGTATCGTCCGAAGCGCCGGCGCATGGTGATATAGGCCATGACCAGGGCGACGCCGAGCATGATGAGGACCGGAACGGCAATACCGACAGGGAGCACCAGGCCGCCGGGCGGCTCCGTAATACCGTGATCGACGGCGTACTGGCTGGCCAGCGCAGGAGGCCAGGAGTACAGATCAGTCACCATCACTGCGGCCAGAACGGCAGCACAGCACGTGGCGGTGATTGCCACGAGGGCCAACATGGGACGGACTGGGAATCCGTATCCGCGACGCTTCCTTCGGCTGCTTACTACGGCATAGACGATGCCCACACAGCCGAGGATGCCGATGATCCAGCTCGGAACCGGCCCAATGGCGCCGTGCGGCAGGCCGCCGCCGAGGATGCTGAAGGTTCTGTCCATGGGGGCGATGGTCTGCCCCTGCTGGATCTCAAAGATGAGGCCACGCCAGACCAGCATCCCGCCCAGCGTCACTATGAACGATGGGACACGGCCGTACGCGACGATGACTCCCTGGATACAACCGACTGCGGCTCCCAGCGCAATGCCGATAGCCAGCGCCACGATCCACGTGTACCACTGGTCGTAGCCGAGGCCGAGTGTTGTCGGGATCCACACGGCCTGCGCCATCGCCATCACGTAGCCGGTGAATCCGAGGATCGCACCGACCGACAAGTCGATGTTGCGCGACACGATGATCAGTACCATGCCAGTCGCCATGATGGCGACGGCCGAACTCTGAACTGACAGGTTCCAGAGATTCCGCGGCGTCAGGAACAGGCCGCCGGACATTACGTTGAAGCCGATCCAGATAATGGCCAGCGCACCGACCATGCCGAGCAAACGCGTGTCGATCTCCATCGCGCGCAGAAGCGATTGAATGGAGCGCGACGGCTTGTCGACGGGTGGTTTTATGACGATCGTAGCCTGGGTCATCCTGACGCCTCTCTCGCCGATTTGATAATAAGCGCCCTGCGCCGCGGATTGTAGTCCGCTCGCGCAGGGCGCTTAGCGTGTTCAGGGTTGCGGATTTGCTGCTAGCAGCCTGGAACCGCGCCGGCCGTCACGTCCTTGCAGAGCGCGGCCTTCTCGATCCACTTCGCATCAAGAACGACCGAGAGGTTGCTCTTGGTGATGGCGATCGGCGTAAGAAGGATGGAGTTAAGGGTGTTCCCGCCCGGGGACGTGAACGACTTGGCCCCTGTGACCTTGTCGATCGTCGTGCCGCCGCACATCGCGACGGCAGCTTGGCCGGCAGTCTTGCCAAGTTCGCGAGCGTCCTTCCAGACGTCAACTGTCTGGGTGCCAAGTGCAACCCGGTTCAGCGCGGCGAGATCGCCGTCCTGACCGGAGACCGGAACCTTACCCGCGAGGCCCTGTGCCTTGAGGGCAGCCACAACACCACCGGCCATGCCGTCGTTCTCGGAGAGAACGGCGTCGACCTTGTTGCTATTGGCGGTCAGGAACTGCTCCATCTCCGTCTGGGCGTTGGCCGGCAGCCAGTTGTCGGTGTAGGTCTCGCCGACGATCTTGATGTCTTTCGACGTGACCGCGGCCTTGATGATCTCGTCCATGCCGGACCGTAGGAAGTCGGCATTGGCGTCGGCCTTGTTGCCCTTGATGACTACGTAGTTGCCCTTGGGCTGGGCCGCGAATACGGCTCGAGCCTGCATGCGCCCAACTTCGACGTTGTCGAACGTGATGTAGAGCGCCTTGGGATCCTCGATCAGGCGGTCATAAGCGATGACCTGGACCTTAGCGGCGAGGGCGGCCGCGACGGCCGGCTTGATGGCTGTCCCGTCCTGGGCCAGGATGATCACGACCTTGGCGCCCTGCGAAATGAGGTTCTCGACGTTCGAGGCCTGAGTTTCAGGAGAGGACTTGGCATCGTTTGAGATGTACTTGGCGCCGCCATCGGTCAGCGCTTGCTTGATGGCGGGCTCGTCCCACTTGGCCCAGCGCTCTTCCTGGTAGTTGTTCCATGAAACGCCGACGGTGCAGCCTGACGCGGCGGGCGCGCTGGCAGGAACGACCGCAGCACTCTGGGTCGCTCCGGCGCCCGAACAGGCCGACGCGAGGATCGCAGCAACTGAAACAAGCGCCACTGCTTTGCGACTAAACATCATCGAAATCCTTACCTCCCTAAGAGTCCGCGGAATGTCTCCGGTTCGACCGACCGCCTCGGGACCTTTGCGCCGGGCTGTTATCCTCCTGCTCGCCCTTTGCCAGCGATGACCGGATGGTGGTCGGGATCGGATACTTGGCTCTCGTGCTCGAGGGTTCCCGCGGTATGTCTCTGCCGCAATCGTATGCCGCACATCGAATATCTGCAATAGCAAACCACTGAGTTGACCGCCGAGCTAACGTATGCTACATACGTATGCGAGCGTGGTCGGCTGCGTTTCGGGCTGATGGGGGCCACCGCCTGGGCCGGCCGCTGACATAAGCGCGGAGCCGGCAGGCCGGCCGTTCAGAATCGACGGGCGCCGACGGGCGCCGACGTAGTCAGCGGGGTAAAGGAAATGCTGGCGAGCCGAGCACGGCGCAAGTTTGCCCTGGCAGCGGTGGCATTCTTCGTGCTGGTCGCGGGCGGCGCGGGTGCCCTCGCGGTTCACCCGTGGGACCAGACGCAAACTTGTTCGGCGACCCGGAGTCATCCCGAGTGGTCTGTCGCCCGACGCTGGGACGAGGCTCTGTTGGATGCGATCCGGCGGGCGCTCCCGAACCCACCCCTACACGCTCGGAACTTGTTCCATACGTCCGTGGCGATGTGGGACGCGTGGGCGGCTTACGATCCAGGGGCTTCCGGCTACCTGGTGAAGGAGAAGGCCTCTGCGTCGGACGTGGCCGGAGCCCGCGACGAGGCCATCAGCTATGCGGCCTATCGCGTCCTCACCGCCCGCTTCATCAAAGCGGTGGGAGCCGATCAGTCGCTCTCCGAGTTCGACGACGTCATGGATTCGCTCTGCCATCCGCTCAACGTAACGACCACCGTAGGCAGCTCGCCCGCGGCCCTCGGGAACCGGATCGCCAAGGCCGTGCTCGACTATGGACTGACAGACGGTTCGAACCAGGCCGGCGGCTACGCCGACCCCTCCTACAAGCCGGTGAACCCGCCGCTCGTGGTAGCGGAGCCGGGTACGACAATGGCGGATCCCAACCGCTGGCAGCCGCTCCGGATCCTCCACATGATTTCCCAGAACGGCATCCCGGTCGTGAACGGCGTCCAGTCGAACGTGGCTCCCCAGTGGGGTTATGTCAAGAGCTTCGGCCTGCCTGAGAGTGGCGCCAACGGCGTGCCGATCGACCCGGGTCCGCCGCCTCGACTCGGCGACCCCGCGACGGACCAGGCTCTCAAGGACCAGGCGGTCGAGGTAATCCGCGACAGCAGCCTGCTGGATCCAACCGCCGCAGCCACCATCGACATCTCGCCGGCGGCTCGTGGCAACAACAGCCTCGGGTCTAACGATGGCAAGGGGCGCTCGGTCAATCCCATCACGGGTCAGCCGTACCCGGCGGACGTCGTCAACGAGGGTGATTTCGGGCGGGTAATGGCGGAGTTCTGGGCCGACGGCCCCAACTCCGAGACGCCCCCGGGGCATTGGAACGTCCTCGCGAATCTCGCCTCCGACGAACTCTCTCCCAACCTCCGGATCGGTGGTACTGGTGCGGCCGTCGATCGCCTCCAATGGGACGTCAAGCTCTACCTGGCACTCAACGGCGCCGTACACGATGCCGCCATTGCGGCCTGGGGGCTAAAGGGCGACTACGACTCCTCTCGACCCATTTCCACGATTCGATACATGGGCGGGCTGGGCCAGTCGACCGACCCCAATGGGCCCTCGTATAACAAGGAAGGCCTGCCTCTGGTCCCCGGGCTGATCGAGGTCATCACCGCAGAGTCGAGCACGCCCGGCCAGCGACATGCCGCGCTCGCCGGCCACGTCGGCTCGATTGCAATCCGGGCCTGGGCCGGGACTCCTGATGACCCCAAGACTCAGGTGGGCGGCGTCAAGTGGATCCTGGCTGCCAACTGGGTCCCGTATCAGCTGCCTACCTTCGTGACGCCGTCGTTCTCCGCGTTCGTATCGGGACACAGCACATTTAGTCGGGCGGCTGCGGAAGTGTTGGTCGGCTTCACCGGCAGCGAATACTTCCCCGGTGGCGTAGCGAGCTACACGATCAAGGCCGGCTCACTCAAGTTCGAGGCCGGGCCGACCACGGACATACACCTCGAATGGGCGACGTACTACGATGCCGCGGATCAGGCCGGCCAGTCGCGCCTGTGGGGCGGCATCCACATCCAGGCGGACGACTTCACCGGTCGGCAAATCGGGTCTGTCTGCGGCAAGGCCGCCTGGACGCTCGCTCAGCGCTACTTCAGCGGAGTGGTTGGGTCGTGACGTGGGATCGCCCGGCTCGAACGAGGCCATGAGCCCCGGTCCTTTGAGACGCCGGCTGCTCGGTCTCGTCGCCGTCGTCGTAACGGTGTCCATCATCGGTGTGGCCGCGGTCGGTTACTTCGTCAGCCACCAGGCGGGAGCGACGCCCACGACCGCCGCGGGCCCGCCCCATTTCATTGATGAGACGGCCACCGCAGGGGTCGACCAGGTCTACGACGGTGATGGCGCGAAGTTCGCGACTGGAGGAGGCGTCGCGGTTTTCGACTGCAACGGCGATGGCAGGCCCGACATGTATGTCGGCGGCGGCAGCAACCCCGCGGCGGTCTATCGCAACGACAGCGCGACCGGCGGCGCTCTGAAGTTCACCCGACTGCACGCCACCGCCACCGATCTCACGAACGTTGCCGGCGCCTACCCGATCGACATCAACGGCGACGGCAACGTGGACCTTGTGGTGCTACGAGTTGGCGGGGCGCAACTTCTTCGCGGGCTGGGCGACTGCCGTTTCGAACCGGCGAGTGCGGCGTGGTCGTTCACCGACACCAACGCTTGGGCGAGTGCCTTCAGCGCGACCTGGGAAGGAACGGCCCAGTTGCCGACGCTGGCTGTCGGCCACTACCTCCAACTCGACGCCTCGGGAGCACCTACATTCGACTGCGCGAACAGTGCGCTCTACAGGCCAAGCCCGGGCGGTGGCGGCTATGGCCCGCCGATCGTCCTCGCCCCCGGCTACTGCACGCTGTCAATGCTGTTCAGCGATTGGGACCGCTCGGGGCGGCGCGACCTCAGGATGACCAACGACCGCAACTACTACATCAACGGACAGGATCAGCTATGGCGCATGGCGAGTGGCGAGCCTCCGCTCCTATACACCGACGCAGACGGCTGGGTGGCAATGCAGGTTTTCGGTATGGGCCTCGCCAGCTACGACCTCACAGGTGACGGCTATCCGGAAATCTTCACGACGAGCCAGAACGACAACAAGCTCCAGACTCTGACAACCGGGCCGTCGCACCCGACTTACCGCGACATCGCCCTCAAGCGCGGCGTGACTGCGGCCCAGCCCTTCATCGGCGGCGACGTGCGGCCCTCCACCGCATGGCACCCTGAGTTCCAGGACGTCAACAACGACGGTTTCGTGGACTTGTTTGTCTCCAAAGGCAACGTCAACGCCCAGCCCGACTTCGCCCAGAAGGATCCGAACAACCTCCTGCTCGGCCAGCCCGACGGAACCTTCAAAGAGGCCGCCGACAAGGCCGGGATCCTCAACTACGCCCGCGGACGCGGGGCCGCTTTGGCCGACTTCAACCTGGACGGCATGCTCGACCTCGTCGAAGTCAACTACGGCACGGGCGTGAAGGTTTGGCGCAACGTGGGCTCGGGCGACGCCTCCAAGCCGGCCCAGATGGGCAACTGGCTCGGGATCCGGCCCACCCAGCCCGGACCAAATCGTGACGCGATCGGGGCTTGGATCGAGATCAAGGTCGGGGACACGACGATGACACGCGAGCTGACCGTGGGCGGTGGCCATGCCGGAGGCCAACTCGGCCCAACGCACTTCGGGCTCGGACCGGCTGGCGAGGCACAGGTTCGCGTCCTGTGGCCGGACGGGGTGGCCGGGCCATGGCTAAGCGTGACGGCGAACCAGTTCGTTGTGATCGAACGGAGTGCCACCCAGGCGCGCTCCTGGTCACCTCCTCAGGGCTGAACGGAAGGACTGCACGTATGGTCATGGCGCGGCTGGTCGAGATCAACCTGCCGGATTTCGGCATGCCGGAGGTGCGTCCGGAGATTCCAACGCAGCTGTACGCGACCCGAATTGGCCACTTGAGAGAACGGGCTGAAGCACGCCGGTACGACCGGATCGTGGTCTATGCGGACCGTGAGCACAGCGCCAGCCTTTCTTACCTGACCGGCTTCGACCCACGCTTCGAGGAGGCGCTCCTGGTCCTCGGGCCGACAGACAGGCCTGCAATTCTGGCCGGCAACGAGTGTCGTGGCATGGCGGCCGCGGCTCCTCTGCCGATGCGGACGGTCCTGTTCCAGGAGTTCAGCTTGCCGGGCCAGCCCCGCGATCGGTCCCTGTCGCTTGCTGAGATCTTCGCCGCGGAAGGCATCGGGAAGGGCAGCCGAATCGGCGTGGTCGGCTGGAAGGCCTACGCGAGCCGCGACACGATCGAGGCGCCGGCGTTCATCGTGGACGAGCTGAGGCGCCTGACCGGACCGGCCGGCCTTGTCGAGAACGCGACCGACCTGCTCATCAACGCCGCCGACGGGCTGCGGGTGATCAACGAAGTCGACCAGCTTGCCGCGTTCGAATACGCCGCCTGCCAGACTTCGGACGGGGTCAAGCGCGTGCTGTTCGGGCTCCAGCCCGGCATCAGCGAGAGCGAGGCGGCGCGGCTCCTGAGCTGGAACGGCATGCCGCTTTCGTGCCACCTGATGCTGTCGGCCGGCCCGCGCGCCTCACTCGGTATGCTGAGCCCGGGCGACCGCAAGATAGAACGGGGCGACCCCTTCACCGTCGCGTTCGGCGTGTGGGGCGCCCTCAACTGCCGGGCGGGGTTTGTGGTTTCTGGCGCCGACGAGCTGCCCGGCGGGATCGCGGACTACGTCGACAGGCTGGTTCAGCCATACTTCGCGGCCATCGCCGAGTGGTATGGCGCGCTCCACGTCGGCCAGACGGGGGGCGCGCTTTACGAGATCGTCCGACGCCACCTTGGCGACCCGTTCTTCGGCGTTTCGCTCAACCCGGGCCACCAGATACACCTCGACGAATGGGTCAACTCACCGATCGCCAGGGACTCTCGTGTTGAACTGCGCTCCGGCATGGCGCTTCAAGTGGACGTAATCCCGGGCACGGGGACCGACTATTTCACGACGAACATTGAGGACGGCCTGGCGCTCGCCGACGAATCGTTGCGCGCGCTATTCGCGGCCAGCTATCCGTCAGCCTGGCAGAGAATCCAGGCCCGGCGGCAGTTCATGAGCGACGTGCTCGGGATCGCCCTCCACCCGGACGTTCTTCCGTTCTCAAACATCCCGGCGTATCTGCCGCCGTTCCTGCTCCGTCCGGACCTGGCCATGAGTCGGGCCGTCTAGGGGTCCGGTCGAACCTACTCGACGGCGACCCTCGTGAAGTAGCGGGTCCGCGCATCGACCGAGACGGCCTCTCCGACGATCTCGATCTCCGCCGTGCAAGGCAGATCTTCCGACGATGTCCCGGCCATCACCGTTACCCGGCCGGGTTCGACGCGGAGACGGCCGTCGACGCCGGAGAAGGCCAGCTGCTCGACCGCCACCTGGAAGGTGATCCTGCGGCTTTCGCCGGCCGCCAGCCCAATCCGCCTGAAGCCACGCAGCTCCTTCACCGGCCGGGTCACGCTGGCTTCTTCGTCGCGGACATACAGCTGAACGACCTCGTCGCCGGCACGGTCACCGACGTTGCGGACCTCGACACTCGCCGCGAACTCGCCGTCGATGTCGACCGTCCGCCTGTCCAGGCGCAGGTCTCGCACTTCAAATTGCGTGTACGACATCCCGAAGCCGAAGGGCCAGAGCGGCAGATTCGAGCCGTCGACGTACGGTCCCTTCCAGTTGGACTTGCCACCGGACGGCTTGTGGCCGTAGTAGATCGGGATCTGGCCGACGCGGCGCGGAACGGTGACCGGCAGCTTGCCGCCCGGGTTCGAGACACCAAACAGCACGTCGGCGAGGGCCTCTGGGCCTTCTTCGCCCGGAACCCACGCATGAACGACGGCCGCTGAAGCCGCCGCTTCCGATTCGATCGCCAGCGGCCTCCCTGCGACCAGCACCAGGACGATGGGCGTCCCTGTGGCCGCTACGGCCGCCACGAGTTCGCCCTGGCGTCCAGGCAGGTTGATCTCCATTCGGTCGCGCGACTCGCCGCAGGTGCAATCCTCGGTCAAGCCAGATCGCTCGCCGACCACGACGATGGCCACGTCGGCGCCATTGACCGCTGCCACGGCCGTGCTTATGCCCGCGTCGCCGCCGTCGAGAATGCCGCAACCGGCCGCGAAACGGACTTCCGTTGCTGCGTCCATGCGGCCCCGGATCGCGTCCAGAATCGTGCTGTGGCCGGCGAGTTCATCGGCTACGGTGAGCCCTTCCGGCAACTCCGATCCGAACCCGCCCATCTCGATCAGCGCCTCCATGTGGGCCACGTGCGCGTAGTCGCCCAGCAGGTTCCTGGCGCTGTCGGCATTCGGTCCGATGACCGCGATTGTGCGCAGGTCGGTTCGAAGCGGCAGCGTCCCGTTGTTGGCCAGAAGAACCATGGAACGGCGGGCGATCTCACGGGCCAACACACGATCCTCGCCGAATGGAATCTCGGCCGCCGCCGGAACGACGTACGGATTCTCGAACAGCCCAAGGTCGAATTTGGACCGCAACACGCGGCCCACGGCCAGATCGACTGTGGCCAGTTCGACCCGGCCCGCCGCGACGGCCTGCGCCAGGTGGATTCCGTATTGCTGCGTGGTTGGCAGTTCGATATCCACGCCGGCCTCGAGCGCCAGGGCGGCCGCGACCGAACGGTCGCTGGTCATCGCGTGAGAAGTTATCAGTTCGTCGATGCCGAAATAGTCCGAGACGACGGTCCCGTCGAAGCCCCATCGACCCCGAAGCGTGTCGGTCAGCAGTGCCCTCGAGGCGACGCATGGCATGCCGTCCACGTCATCGTAGGCGTGCATCATTGACCGCAGGCCTGCGTCACGGACGGCGGCCTCGAACGGAAAGAGGAACGCATCTTCCAACTCGCGCGCACCGATGTGCGACGGGGCGTGGTTGAGACCGCCCTCGGGCAACCCGTGGCCGACCATGTGCTTGCCGGTCGCGATAACGCGTTCCTGGGGAGCGCCGTCACCCTGGAGTCCGCGGACGTAGGCCGCGCCCAGCTCCGCAACCAGGTAGGAATCCTCGCCGTACGTCTCCTCGATCCGGCCCCAGCGTGGATCGCGGGCGATATCAAGTATGGGGGCGAGCGCCTGCTGAGCGCCCGCGGCACGAAGCTCTCGCCCGAGACGAGAGGCCATAGCCTGGACCAGCTCAGGCTGCCAGGTTGCGGCCTGGCCTATCGACTGCGGGAAGCAGACCGAATCGAGGGCCAGCAGCCCGTGGAGGCATTCCTCGTGGACCACGGCCGGGATGCCGAGCCGCGTCTTCTCTACCAGGAAGCGCTGGATCTCGTTGGCGAGTTCAGCCACGGCGCGCTGAGCCAGGTTGGTGGCGCCGGCCAGGCGAGTGATCTGGCCGACTCCCTTACCGATACGCGTCACGGCTTTCGCCGGGTCGAATGCCTCATGAGTCAGGATCTCGTGAGACCAGAACGAACCCAGCTGGGCGAGCTTCTCCTCGAGCGTCATCCGCCCGAGGAGATCGCTCACTCGTTCGTCAATCGGTCGGCTCGCCTCGCGGTACAGGACTTCCGTGGTCGTCAGCCCTTGACCCCACCGGCGGTGAGGCCGGAGACGATCTGCCGTTCGGCGACGGCGTAGAACAGGATCGCAGGAATCATTGCCACGACCGTGAAGGCCAGGATGCGGGCGGCGTCGGAGCTGTATTGGGTTGAGAAGTTCATGACGCCGAGCGGAAGGGTCGCCTGATCCTGACCATTGAGGATGATTAGAGGCAGCATGAAGGCATTCCACGTGCCCACGATCGAGAGCACGCTGACCGTTGCGAGTGCGGGCCGCGCCAGTGGCAGAAGGACCCGCCAGAAGAATCCGAAGGCGCCGCAACCATCGATTTTGGCTGCGTCCTCGAGCTCCACCGGAATGCTCTTGAAGAAGGGGCGCAGGATGATGATCGTCAACGGCAGCCCGAAGGCGGCCTGCGGAAGCGCCACGCCGAGCAGGTTCCCCTGCAGGCCTATCTGGGTGATCAGGATGTACAGGGGCAGGATCGCCACGGCCGACGGGAATAGCAGCCCGAGTGTAAAGAGCATGAACATGGCCTCGCGACCGCGGAACACCATGCGTGCAAACACGAACGCCGCGAGGGAGGCCAGGGTCACGGTCAAAGTTACGGCCACGGCCGCGATTATCAGGCTGTTTAAGAGCTCACCCCAGAAGAGCCCCGCGTTGCCGCCGAACAGGACGTCCGTGTAGTTGGAGAAGACCCACGGACTTGGCAGCGAGACAGGGTTACCGATGAGCTGGCCGTTGGTCATGAAGCCGCCCA
Organism: Chloroflexota bacterium; assembly: GCA_043739665.1. Lineage (GTDB taxonomy): Bacteria > Chloroflexota > Limnocylindria > Limnocylindrales > CSP1-4 > Fen-1039. The sequence goes on along the minus strand of JAYUDR010000022.1, from coordinate 8,518 downwards.
GGACAGCGTACGCGATCGGTACCAGGATCGCGGCCGCCACAAACACCACGACCGCGTAGCGGACGATATCGAAGGCTCGTACACGACCTAGCCTGGCCGTCCGGCGCTTGACTGGACTGGTTTCGAAGTCCGTTCTTGGGGAAGCTATCGTCGTCATCACACTACCCGTTGAATGCCGTGACTGCGCCCTCAACGTCTCGCCGCAGCACAAGACGTTGATAGGCGAGGGCCAAGACGAGGGCGAACATGAAAAGGATCACTGCGAGAGCGCTTCCGTAACCCATCTCTTGCCCCTTAAGTCCGGCCTTGAACATCGTCGTCGCCATCGTATCTGAGGCGTTGACCGGGCCGCCCCCGGTCATGACCCAGACCATGTCAAACAGCTGAAGGGCTCCAATGATCGAGAGAAAGATGGAGACCCGCAAGGTTGGACCAAGAAGCGGCAGCGTGATGTGGCGGAACGCTTGCCAGCGACCTGCTCCATCGATGAGGGCGGCCTCCTCGATCTCGCGGGGGATGCCCTGTAGTCCGGCTAGCAGCAGGATCATGTGGAAACCGAAGTACTTCCAGGAAATGATCACGAACATAACGATCAGCACGAGGTTCATGTCGCCCAGCCAACCGTCGACCGGTATGAGGCCTCCCAAGCCTGCGCCCGTCAGGCTGGAATCCAAGAGTGCACCGGGCTGCAGTATGAGCAAGAAGATGACACCGGTAATGGCTTCCGAGAGGACGTAAGGAAGAAAGAAGATCAACCTGAACACCGCCCGGCCGCGGAAGCGCCGGTTCAGAAGGACTGCGAGGAAGAGCGAGAACGGGATCTGAATGGCCAACGAGAGCACTATGAGGAACACGTTGTGCGACACCGCGCCCGTAAAGACATCGCTGTTGAGCGCGCGTGTGTAGTTGTCGAGCCCGACGAAGTCAGTGAGCGGCCGCAGGCCGTCCCAGGAGAACAGGCTGTAATGTGCGGCCTGAATGACCGGGAACAGCACGAATAACAGATACAGAGCCAGGCCCGGAAGCAGAAACAGGATGATCGTCATCCACCTCGTCGGAGGTTTCCTTCCGACGCGTGGCCTGGCGCTCGTTGCGCTCATTGCCGTCCTCACCTTCGCCGAGAGATTGAGCGGGCCGGCTTAGGCCGGCCCGCTCTTCACTTGGTGGTCCTATCGAGGATCGCCTGCTGATTACTTCTTCTTGGCTGCGTCGGTGATTGCCTGGCAGACCTTGGCGGGGGTTGATACGCCGGCGAACAGGGCGCCCGTGGCGTCGTTGATCGCTTGGCCCATGGCCGCGTTGGTCGCCTGGTCGAGATAGAGCTGCATGAAGGTGGCCTTGCTCGCGCCCGCCAGAACGAGCTGGAGGGGATCGCTCAAGACCTTGTTGTCGACGCCAGCGATCGGCGACAGGCCCATGCTGTTGTCTTTGGTCGCATTGGTCGGGGTCTCGATCTTCTGGGCGTTGTAGACGCTGTTGATGAACTTGAGGAAGTCGATGGCTTCCGGCGAGGCGTTCTTGCCGACAGCGATGCCGTTGCCGCCGCCGACTCCGTCAGTCGCGGCGCCCTTGCCGCCAGCGACGGTCGGGAATGGGAACCAACCGAGGTCGGCGCCGATGCCCTTGCCGGATGTGCTATTCGTAGCCTGGACGCCCGGGGCCCACTGGCCCATCACTTCCATGGCGGCCTTGGCATTACCCATGGCAGCAGCTTCGCCCTTGTCGTACACGGCCGCCTTGTAGCCGGGCTGGTAAGGGTTCAGAGCGTTGAGCTTGACGACCTGGTCGCCGGCCGCCGTGCAGGCGTCGGTGTTCCAATTGCCGGAGTCAACCATCGTCTTGAGGTTGTCGCCACCGCCGATGCGGAGGGCGAGGTACGTCCAGAGGTGCATGGCCGGCCATTCGTCCTTGCCCGCGATGGCGAGCGGAACGATGTTGGCGGTCTTGAGCTTGGTGACGTCGGCAAGGAAATCATCCCACGTCGCCGGCGGGGCAGAAATACCGGCCTTGGCGAAGAGGGCTTTGTTGTACCAGACGCCGATCATTCCCATGTCCCACGGGACGCCGTACACCTTTGTGGTGCCGTCGGTGCCCTTGATCGAATAGATACTCAGGGCGCCCGGGTTGACCGTGGCCTTCCAGGAAGCGATGTCCGTCGAAATGTCCTTGAGCATGCCGGCAGAGGCCTGCTGGGCCATTATGCCGCCGCCCCACGACTGGAAGAGGTCAGGCACACCCTGGCCCGACTGCATCGTCGTCGCCAGCTTGGTCTTGAAGGCTTCGTTCTCAAGGATTGTGATTTTGATGGTGACGTTAGGATGCGCGGCCATGTAGGTGTCCGCGATCCCCTGGAAGACTGACTTGCCCGGTTCACCGGTGGTGATGTGCCACCACTCTACGGTGACGGCCTTGGGGGCGTCGGTCGGGCCCGTCGTGGTTGCCGGCGCCTGAGACGCCGGTGCGACCGACGTACCCGGAGCAACCGGAGTGGTCGTTGCGGCATTCGATGAACACGCGCTGGCCACCAGCGCGAGAATGGCGACTCCACCCAAGAGCCGCTTCGGGACTAGGTTCACGATCGAGCCTCCTGCATTGTCAATTCGATATGTCGGGCGGTCGCGCGAAGCGCGAAATAGAAGAACCGCCCCAAACACGAGACACCCCGAGAACGGGTTAGATGACTGGCCTCTCCTCCGCTGCCTGACCTCAAACTTTCGGGCACTTTCGCCGTCGCCGTCCTGTCCGACAGGGTCTCTTCGCCTCATTGCAGCGACCGGCGTTAGGCTGCATACCTATGTAGCATACGCATGCTGCACCGTCAAGTGTCGCTCAGGCCTTGATGACGTAGGATGTGCGGCATACGATTGCGCTGACACGCGATCGAGGTGCGCGCCGGCTCGCGGCGGTCGAACAATCGGGCGGCTGCCTGCCCGTCGCAGACGACAAGGTCCGGGCATGGCAGCTATCAATTTCTTGCGGATGGCGCGACCCGGGGCCGCGGCCAAGTAACCAGAATGGGTTGGTTTGCTCAAAGGGAGGTCGTGGTAATGGTCCAGATCGAGAGCGGCGCGCACGGCGATAGCGTCGCGACGCCAACCCGCGCGGACAAGTTCAGCTTTGGGCTGTGGACGGTCGGCAACCCCGGCCGCGATCAGTTCGGCCAGGCGACGCGGGCACAGCTGGACCCCAACGAGATGGTTCGCCGCCTATCTCAGCTGGGCGCCTTCGGCGTCTCGATGCACGACGACGACCTCGTCCCGCCGGACGCCTCCCCGGCCAAACGCGACCAGATTGTCGGCAGCTTCAAGAGCGCACTTGACGAGACCGGCATGGTCGTGTCGATGGCCACGACCAACCTTTTCGGCCACCCCGTCTTCAAGGATGGGGCCTTCACCAGCAACGACCGAGCCGTACGACGCTACGCAATTGCCAAGACGATGCGGGCGATCGACCTTGGAGCCGAACTCGGCGCGCCTGTGTACGTCTTCTGGGGCGGACGCGAAGGCGTCGAGGCGATGGCCTCCAAGCGGCCCGCGGACGCACTCGATCGATACCGCGAGGCGATCGATTTCCTGTGCGGCTACGTCCTCGACCACAAGTACCCCATGCGGTTCGCGATGGAACCCAAGCCGAACGAGCCGCGCGGTGACGCGTTTCTGCCGACGGTCGGCCATGCTCTGGCCTTCATAGGCGCGCTCGAACACCCCGAGATGGTCGGACTCAATCCGGAGACCGCCCACGAGACGATGTCCGGTCTGAGCTTCTTCCACGCCGTGGCTCAGACGTTATGGCACGGCAAGCTCTTCCACATCGATCTAAACGGCCAGAAGATCGGCCGTTTCGACCAGGATCTGCGCTTCGGTTCGGAGGGCATCAAGGACGCCTTCTTCCTCGTCAAGCTGCTCGAGGAGTCCGGCTACAGCGGCCCCAAGCACTTCGATGCCCACGCCTACCGCAGCGAGGACGCCGACGGGGTGTGGGACTTCGCGGCGGGCTGCATGCGGACGTACCTGATCCTGCGCGAGAAGGCCCGCCTGTTCGCCGCGGACCCCGAGATTGCGGCCGCCTTGGCCGACGCTTCGGTGGCGGAGCTGGCCCAACCGACCGTCGGGCGCTATTCGGCCACAGTCGCCGCCGAACTCACTGCAAACCCGGGTGACCCAAACGCCCTGGCCCAACGCGGCTACCGCAATGAGCACTTGGACCAGCTCGTGATGGATCTGCTGATGGGAACCAGGTAGGGCGGGAGCGCGTAGGGCCTACGGGGCGGCCACGATCGGTTCGGAGGCGAGGATGAAGACTCTCATCGCCGGCGTCGACTGTTCGACCCAGTCGACCAAGGTTGTCGTGGTCGACTCGGACAACGGCGAGATCGTCGCGACCGGCCGCGCCGAACACGCCGTGACCGGAACCGGAGGAGCACGCGAAACTCATCCCGACGTCTGGTGGAGGGCGCTCTGCGATGCTCTCGCCCAGACCGGCCTGGCCGACCAGATAGCTGCGCTTTCGGTCGCGGGACAGCAACACGGCATGGTCTGCCTGGATGCCTCGGGCCGGCCGCTGCGGCCGGCGATGCTCTGGAACGACACTCGCTCCGCCAGCGATGCGGTCGGTCTGATCGAGGCACTGGGCGGCGCCACGGCGTGGGCAGCCCGGATCGGTGTCGTGCCGGTTGCTTCGTTCACCGCGTCGAAGTGGGCCTGGGTTCGCCGGTGTGAGCCGGAGATCGCATCCAGAACGGCGGCGATCCGCCTGCCGCACGACTACATGACGGAGAGGCTCGCGGGAATGGGCGTGACCGATCGCGGCGACGCATCGGGCACGGGCTGGTGGTCCACCGAAACCGAGAGTTACGCGACCGACGTGCTCGGGCTCCCGGGCATGCAACTCCCGATGGAACTCCTGCCTCGCGTGCACAAGCCGACCGAAGCCGCGGGCGTGGTCACCTCGGCGGCCGCGGCGGCCACCGGGCTGCGGGTCGGCGCGCTTGTCGGCCCCGGCACCGGAGACAATATGGGCGCGGCCCTGGGGCTCGGGCTCGACCCCGGAACGCCTGTCATCAGCTTGGGTACGTCTGGCGCGGTATACATGGTTTCTGCGACGAGGATTGCGGATCCGTCGGGCGACGTCGCAGGATTTGCAGACGCGTCCGGCCGATTTCTGCCCCTGGCCGCCACCCTCAATTGCACTCTGGCAGTCGATCGGATGGCGGAGTGGCTCGGGCTCAACCGAGACGATGTCGTCCCGAGCGGTGGCGTCGTGACCGTCCCCTACTTCGACGGCGAACGCACGCCGAACTTTCCAAACGCCTCCGCCGCGATCCTGGGACTGCGCCACGACACCGACCCACGGTCAATCCTGATGGCCACATACGAGGGCGCGGTGATCGGGCTCCTGGACGCGCTGGACACAATCGATCGATGCTCGTCGGGCATCGATCCCAACGCAGCTCTGGTCCTCATCGGCGGTGGGGCCCGGAGCGAAATCTGGCGGCGCGTAGTCCAGCGTCTATCCGGCCGAGCCATTTCCGTGCCGGAGTCCACCGAGTTCGTGGCCATTGGAGCCGCCGTCCAGGCGGCCGCCACCTTGGGCGGCCTGGACCCGCGGGAAGTGGCCTCGCACTGGCACACGAGCGGCGGCACGTTGCTCGAGCCGATGCCGCGCGATATGGAGACGATTTCGCACCATCGCGCCGTCCGCCAACTCGCGCTCGAAGCGGTACAGGGTGCGAGGAGCAGGCGATGAGCCTCGAGAACGGTGACGTGCTCAGTGGTTGCGCCGTTGACACGTCCGCGGAACGTCCCCCGAACTAGCTCGTCCTGACCGGCCGCAGCGGGTCGACCGAAAGCGACGAGGCGTGCCTCTGGCTAGGGAACCTCGAGCCAGCCCTCGCGCACCGCTCGCGTCGCCAGCTCCGTCCGCGACTGCACACTCAGCCGCTCGAACAGCCGGCGCAGGTGCCCCTCCACCGTCTTGGTCGTGATGCCGAGCGCCGCGCCGATCTCGTCGTTGCTGTGGCCATCGGCCACCAGCCGGACGACCTCCAGCTCACGCGCTGTCAGCCGCGTCGAAGCCGACTGGTCGGGCCCGCAGCCGAAGGCCAGGCCGCCGGCAGCCGCACACCGAATCGCGTCCACCAACTGCGCGACCGGCGCCGTCTTGACCACGAAACCGGACGCACCGAGACGCCGCGCCGCGGCCGCGTATTGCGGGTAGTCGTACGCGGTGAGAACGATTACCGCCGGTCGGGGCGCGCCGCCGTCCAACAGGGATAGCCCGCTGCCCGTGCCGAGGCGAATGTCGAGCAGCAGGACATCGACCCGTGCGGGATCCAAGAACGGCACCGCCCCCTCAAGAGACGCCGCCGTTCCCACGACCACAAGCCCCGGCTGAACGCTGAGCAACGCAGCCGTGCCCTGTCGAACGACCGGGTGGTCGTCCACGATTGCAACTCGTATGGGCCGGTCCGAATCTCTCATCCGGGGGCCGGCGCTGCGGCACGAATGGGGGCGGCAGCCCGCTCCCAGATCAACGACACGCGCGTCCCGCCCCCCGGCCGGCGGCGGATCGCGAGCCTGGCCCCAACGGCTTCTGCACGTTGAGTCATGTTGAGCAGCCCCAGGTGGCCGGTTTGCTCCGCCGTTTCCGCCGCACCCTCGGCGAGCCCGGCGCCCGAATCGTCAACCTCAAGTTCGACCCAGCTCTCGCGCGACCGATAGCGCACCACCATCGGAGACGCTCCGTGCCGGATGGCGTTCGAGAGAGCCTCTTGGGCGACCCGGAAGACGGCAAGTTCGACGGCGGTCGGCAATCTGCTCTCTTCGGCCAGGCGGTCGAGGGTGATCGAATCGGTCGCTTGGTTCAGGCGACCGCATAGCCATTCAAGCGCGGGACCAACACCCAGATCATCGAGGACCGGCAGGCGAAGATCACCGCAGATCGCCCGCAGCCGCTCGGCTATCTCCCTCGCTGCCTGGGCGTTCGCCGTGTCACCGGCCGAATCAAGTCGGCGAACGAGCATGGTGAGATCCTGAAGGGCATCGTCGTGGATATCAGCCGCTATCCGAGCACGTTCCGCCTCGGTAGCGGCGGCCGTCAAGTCACGTTGACGCACGGAGGCGATCGCCAGCCGAGCGAGCGGCCGCCAGGCCAATCTGGTCCAAATCACCAGCGCCGCCAGCCACACCAGTATCGGCAACACGGACGCGGAGTAGGCGACCACGAGGCCAAGGGCAGCCATTCCTGGAGTGGCTGCCGCCAGCGCCACGTCGGCGGATTCGATGAGCGCTCGCGGCGTCGCCCCCGACTCCACGGTCGCGCCCGACTTCAGCGGCTGGAACGGCCGACCGGCAAACAGCCCCGGCACGAACGCCACGCCGCCCGCTAGAAACGCTCGCCACACGTGCAGATCGGAGAACGCGGCGACGGAAGCCGTCGCGAACCAGAACACCAGGCCGCCTGCCAGGCCGGCGATGAGCCATCGCTGGCGCCTGTTGAGTCCCCGAACCGGAACAACCGGAAGGGCCATCAGCGCGGCCAGAAGCAAGGCGGCCAGAAGGGCCGCGATCAGCCCGGCCTGCACGATTGAGTTCCAGAAGGCCATTCCCGTCGAAACCGGGTAGAGGATGCCAGCCGCCGCCGACCCGATGGCAAGGCCGACTGCGCTGGGGGCGACCAGCCTGCGCCGACGCCTGCCATCGACGTGCCCCAAGAAGTCGATCGCAAGAGGCAGCATCCCCAGTGGCACCAGCAGCGAGCCGACGATCGTCGCCAACGGGGACGGGTATTGGCCCAGCGGCAGGACGAGCAGCGGAACCGCCGTTGCGACCGGGAGAGTCAGAGCGTAGCTCCGAAGCGTGGTTCCGGCCCTGCCGCTCCCAAGCCACCACCAGCCCAGGATCAGGATGGACAGCCCGACGGCAAGAGGCGCGGGATTGAACGGATAGAACACGTCGAGGAAATGCCATTCGGCTTGCGGGGTGGCATTGAGCGGAATTGCAGGTCCACCACCTGGCAGATCAGGCCTCGGCGGAGCCGGCGGCTCATCTTGGGGCGGACCGGTGAGTTCCTGTGCTTGGGGAGGAGCGGTCAGCACTTGCGCCCAAGGCCCACGCGATTGCGCGATCAGCCTCTTGTCAGCGTCCGAGGCCTCCAGAACCGGCTGACTGAGCATGCTCCAGTTAGATTCCGCGGTCACGCTATCCAGCCGCACTACGATGGCGCCGGGAGTAATCCCCGATCGCTGAGCGGTCGTCCCATAGTCCACCGACGCCACAACGACCTGGCCGTTCTGGTAGGCCAGCCGGAGACCCTGATCGGGCGCCGGGCTCAGCTCGACGACGATCGCCGCGGCGATGGCGATCAAGGCCACCGCAAGGGTGACGAAAGCCAGGGCGAAGGTTCGAGCGGATATGCCTTGTAGCCACCTCATGGCGCCGAACGGTAGCACCGACCGGCTCGCCTGAAACGGCGGGAAATCCCTCAACGGCGGGCGCGGGCGCGGGGCGGGGCGCGGGGG
>JAYUDR010000021.1:0-2734 GCA_043739665.1 Chloroflexota bacterium | reverse complement strand
CCTGGTAGGCGTATCTGCCGAAACCAAAGACCAAGGATCGGCTCGCCGGTGCTGGACGAACCATCTACTGATCAGGGAACCGGGACACTAGCGCTCGTGCCTGAGCACTGTGATTGTGGTGCGCCCGACAAGATTCGAACTTGCGACCTTCGGCTTCGGAGGCCGACGCTCTATCCGCTGAGCTACAAGCGCACGACTCGCCACGACGGGCCGGATTGGCCGACCGCGCGTGAGGCAAGAATAGCAGCGCGACCGAGTCGCGGGGAACGGCCCGGTGTCGCCGAAACCCAACCCGGCCGGCAATCAGCCCTAGCGGCCTCCGCGTCGAACGATGCGCTCGCCCGGCATCGAGCCGGACGGCGCTCCGCGATCGGCTGAGCGGTAGCCGCCACTCGCCGGCCTGCCGCCTGAGGGAGCGGGTCGACCGGCGGAGATTCCAGGCCGATCGTAGGTCCGACGTGTCGGTCCCTGCGCCGGCCGGGCCGGAGAGTCGTAGCGGGGCTGGGAGTCGTAGCGGGGCTGCGGTCGGCCCGGTGCAGCGAACCCGCCCGGCGCCGCCTGGCGGAACCCGCTTGGTGCGTGCTGATGTGGTCCACCCTGCGCGACCTGGCCGAAATCACTCGGGACCGGCCGGCGGAACGCGCCGGGTGCAGCCTGAGGACGGGCGCTCGGCGAGGATTGACGGAAATCGTTCGGTATCGGACGACGGAACTCCATCGTCGCGGCCTGGCGCGGCCCACTCGATGCGGCCGGACGGAACTCACTCGGCGACAGCGGACGCGGCCCAAGCGGCGCGGGACGCGATTCGGGGAACATCGGGCGTCGAGCCGGACGAGATGCCTGACGCGGCGCCGGCCGGGGTGTGCCTTGTCGGCCGCCGCCCACGCTGCGCTGACGGATCGGCTCTCGTGGAATCGAGCGGTCTACCTCGAAGCCCGGAATGACCTCGCGGGTGATCCGCTGGCGGAGCATGGTCTCGATGTCGAGCATGAGCGTGTTCTCATCGACGCAGACGAGCGACACCGCGTCGCCCTCCATCCCGGCCCGGCCCGTCCGACCGATCCGGTGGACGTAGTCCTGGGCCACCATCGGAAGCTCAAAGTTGACGACGTGAGGCAAGCCGTCGATGTCCAGGCCTCGTGACGCGACCTCCGTGGCAACCAGGATTGCTACCCGTCCTGCCTTGAAATCGTCGAGGGCTCGGACCCGCTGGCCCTGGCTCTTGTTGCCGTGAATCGCGGCGGCGAGGATGCCGTCGTCGCCGAGTTGCTCGGCCAGGCGGTTGGCGCCGTGCTTGGTTCGAGTGAAGACGAGCGCACGGTCGATCCGGCCGCTGCGGATCAGGTGGCTCAGCAAGGCGCGTTTGCGTTCGCGATCGACCGGGTAGACGACCTGTCGCACGAGTTCGATGGGGGCATTGCGGCGCGCGATCTGGACGTGAGCCGGGTCGTTGAGCAACCCGCCCGACAGCTCCTGGATCTCGTCTGAGAACGTGGCCGAGAAGAGCAGGTTCTGGCGTCGGGCTGGGAGCAGGGCAAGGATCCGGCGAATGTCGCGAATGAAGCCCATGTCCAGCATTCGGTCGGCCTCGTCCAGAACGAGGATTTCGACCGAGCTGAGGTCGATCGTGCCCTGGCCCGCATGGTCGAGAAGCCGGCCGGGGGTGGCGACGACGATTTCCGGGCCGGTGCGAATTGCGCGGACCTGCGGATCGAAGCCAACGCCGCCGTAGATGGTGGTTGAGAGGATGGGCCGTTCGGCGCCGTAGGTTCGGACGCTCTCCTCAATCTGGAGGGCAAGCTCGCGAGTCGGCGTGAGCACCAGGCAGCGGATCGGCAGACCGGTCGCGCCGCGCGGACGACGCTCGCCGTATTTGAGCTGGCGCGGCGACGGCCGGCTGGCATTGAGCAGTTGGAGGATCGGCAGCACGAAGGCGGCCGTCTTGCCCGTGCCCGTCTGCGCGCCTGCCAGCAGGTCGCGGCCGGCGAGCACGATCGGGATGGATTGGGTCTGGACGGGCGTGGGGACGGTGTAGCCCTGGGCCGCCACCGCGCGCAGAAGCTCAGGCGTCAGGCCGAGTTGGTCAAAGGTTGCCGGGGTCTCGAGTGCGTCTGGCGCGGTCTCGGACGCCGGCGTGGGCTGGGCGAGTGGGGAAGGACGCTCGGACACAAGGCCGAGCTGATCGGTAGACATAAAAAGAACGCTCCTGACTTGGCCCACCCGCGTTCTATGTTCAGCGGGACCGGTCAGGGCGTGAGAGTGAAATCGAGATCGGACGGTGAGTTACCGGGACGCTGACCGTAGCGCCCATTCGTTCACGAAGGCGCTCATCATACACGACAAGTCGAAATGGACCGTCCGGACCGCGCGACCCTCGGCGAGCGTCGCCCGGCCTATTGGCCCCCGGCGAGGCAGCGGTCGATCTCGGCCAGCTCTCGTGGCTCGAAATCGAGGTTGCTTAGCGCCCGGACGTTGTCCTCGAGCTGCGCCACGGAGCTGGCCCCAATGATCGCCGAGGTCACCCGCGAATCGCGCAGTACCCAGGCCAGGGCCATCTGGGCCAGTGGCTGGCCTCGGCCGGTGGCTATCGCGTTGAGGGCGCGAATGCGGGGCAGGTTCTCGTCGATCGTATCGGTCGTGAGGAACCTGGAGTGAGTCGCCCGCGATCCGGCCGGCACGCCGTTGAGGTAGCGGTTCGTGAGCTGGCCCTGCGCCAAGGGTGAGAACGCGATGC
>JAYUDR010000020.1:0-7128 GCA_043739665.1 Chloroflexota bacterium | reverse complement strand
GGCAGACCGCGACTCTCCTGGCAGATGGCCGAGTCCTTGTCGCGGGCGGGCAAAGCCGCGCCCTGGCCCTCAATTCGGCCGAGGTGTACGACCCCAGGACCGGCGCCTTCGCTACGACCGGTTCCATGGCGCAGAGTCGTTTCGGTCTGACTGCGACTCTGCTGCCGAACGGCCAGGTTCTCGTCGCCGGCGGCTACAACGCTGCTCAAATGTGGCTCGCATCGGCGGAGTTGTACGACCCGACAACGGGCAAGTTCAGCCCGACCGCCGATATGGAGAGCCCTCGTGTCTTCCATGCCGCAGTTGCGCTGGCCGATGGCCGCGTCCTGATAACGGGCGGCATCGGAAAGCACGGCGGGAGTCTCGCACCCGTCGAGATCTACGACCCCGCGACGGGCAGGTTCAGCTCGACGGGCTCAATGACCAAGCCACGCTCCTGGCATTCCGTCTCGTTGCTGAGCGACGGCCGAGTGCTGGTGGCCGGGGGCCAGAATGACAAGACGGGCGGCTTCCTGTCCTCCACAGACATCTTCGACCCGGGGACCAACAAGTTCACCGCGACGGGTTCGATGCAGACCGCCCGCTCGAATCAGACGGCAACGCTTCTGCCAGACGGTCGCACCTTGATCGTCGGCGGCGACGACGGCTCCGGCAACCTATCCTCAGCGGAGCTGTTCGGATAGCCAGGTCCGATCCAGCATCGAAGCTGAGGAATTGATGATGGGCGCTCCCAAGCCGACCCGCCAAGTGCAGAGTCGGCCGCCATCGCCGAAGGCGCGCAACCGGCCGGGGGTTGCCGCAAGCCCGAATGCCACAGCCCCCCAGCCCGCCACCACGTCCGTCGACGAGGCCGGCCTCTCGGCCGCCGAAGCAGCTCAGCGGCTCCACAGCGACGGTCCCAACGCCTTCGGCACTGAGGGACGTCGGTCGCTCCTGAGAGTCCTTCTCGGCCAGTTTGCGAGTCCCCTCGTCCTCATCCTGTTGGGCGCCAGCTTGGTCAGCATCGTCGTTGGCGACCGCGTCGAGGCCGGGATCATCCTCGCGATCGTTGGCATGAGCGCGGCTCTCGGATTCATCCAGGAGGCGCGGTCGGAGGCGGCGGTGGCGGCGCTTCAGGCGCGCCTCGCGCTCCAGGCCACGGTCGTTCGTGACGGTCGCGAGCAGGACGTGCCGATCAGCGGCGTCGTTCGCGGCGATCTCGTTGTTCTGGGCGCCGGCGACATCGTTCCCGCCGACGCTCGCCTGGCGGAGACCAACCACCTGTTCATCGATGAGTCGTCTCTGACCGGCGAGTCCGCGGCAGCCTTGAAGCAGGCCCGACCCTCGGACGCAACCGCCTCTCCGGCGAAGGACGGCGATCGAGATGCATTCGTCTTCTTCGGCACGAGCGTCGTCAGCGGCTCCGGCCGAGCGCTCGTCACGGCCACCGGCGCCAAGACGAGCTACGGCGCAATCGCGCGGCGGTTGGCCGAGCGGGCGCCGGAAACCGACTTCCAGCACGGCGTCCGGCTCTTCGGGATTCTCGTCGCTAAGGTAACGCTGACGCTCGTCGTCGGTGTCTTTGCTATCAATGTGGCGCTGGGCCGCGGGCTCTACGAGGCCCTCCTCTTCTCGATCGCCCTCGCCGTCGGCCTCACGCCGGAAATGCTGCCGGCCATCGTCACCCTCAACCTGACGCGCGGCGCCAGAGCTCTCGCGGCCCACGGCGTCCTCGTCAAGCGGCTGCCGGCCATCCAGAACCTCGGCAGCATGACGGTCCTGTGCACGGACAAGACCGGCACCCTGACCGAGGGCAAGCTCGAGCTGGTGCGGGCAGCCGGAATCGATAAGGACGACGCGCCGGCCGCGGCGGCGGCTGAGGCGTCCCACGCACTCGAACTCGCCTACTTCAACAGCCACTTCCAGGCGAGCTTCGAGAACCCGCTCGACACGGCCATTCTTGCTGCCACCAAGGCTCCGGACGACCTCGCTCGGTACAAGAAGCTGGCCGAGATTCCGTACGACTTCAACCGCCGCTGCCTGAGCGTAGTGGTTCAGCGTGGCGACGAACCGCCGTTGCTCATCACCAAGGGCGCGCCGGAGCAGATCGTCTCGCTCTCGAATATGGTCCGAGAAGACGGCTCGGCCCGCCCCATCCTCAAGGCCGAACACGACCGTTTGAGGAAGCTAGTCGATGGTGCCTCCGCGGACGGTTTCCGGCTCGTGGCCGTTGGCTCGCGAGTGCTCGCGCCCTCCGAGCTTTCCGGCAAGGGCTCGCCGGACCTGGCCGGCCTCGAGCGCGACCTGACCTTCGAGGGAGTCCTCCTCTTCAGCGATCCACCGAAGAAGGGCGTCGCCGACGTCATCCGGCGCCTGGCCGCCCAGAAGGTCTCGCTCAAGGTCATCACCGGCGACAACGATCTCGTCGCGAGACACGTCGCCGCGCAGGTCGGGCTGGAGGTGGACGAGGTCCTGACCGGCGACCAGATGCGCAAACTCACCCACCCTGCGCTCGTGGCGCGCGCGCCGAGAACCACGATCTTCGCCCGGGTGGACCCCGACCAGAAGCTGCAGGTGATTCGCGCGCTGCGCGAGTCGGGGGCCGTGGTCGGTTACATGGGTGACGGCATCAACGACGCTCCGGCACTCCATGTCGCCGACGTGGGCATCAGCGTTAGCAATGCCACGGACGTGGCCCGTTCCGCAGCCGACATCATCCTCCTCAAGTCGAGCCTGGCGTCCATCAGCCAGGGCGTCACCGAGGGGCGGCGAACGTTCGCAAACACCCTCAAGTACATCCGGATGGGCACCAGCTCCAACTTCGGCAACATGCTCAGCATGGCCGGCGCCGCGTTGCTGCTGCCATTCCTGCCGATGACGCCTGGCCAGATCCTCCTCAACAACCTGATCTACGACGCGTCTCAGATCGCCATCCCGACGGACACAGTGGACCCAGAGGTCGAGGCCGATCCGGCGCGTTGGGACGTCCACGCGATCGAGCGATTCATGCTCCTCTTCGGCCCGATCTCGTCGATCTTCGACTACGTCACGTTTGGGCTGCTGCTCTCGCTTGTCGGAGCGAATGAGTCGAGTGGCCCGGCGTTCCACAGCGGTTGGTTCGTGGAGTCGCTCTTCACCCAGATCCTCGTGGTGTTGGTGATAAGGACGCGTCGCACGCCATTCTGGCGGAGCCGCCCCAGCCCGCAACTCGTGGCAGCGATCGCGGCGGCGCTGCTCGTTGCCGTGCTCATTGTTGTGGTCATACCAATGAGCCAGGTCGGGCGTGACGTACTCGGCTTCGATGCCCTGCCGCTCGCGTTTTGGCCGCTCCTGATCGGCGTGACTGCGGCCTACCTCATCCTGGTCGAGACGGCGAAATCGTTCTTCAACCGCCGCTTCGCTACGAGCGCTCCTAACGGCGCGGTTGTCGGCAAGTAGAGGGTCGGGCGACCGGGCGCCCGAAATTCACTCGCCCTGCGTCGCGCTGATCGACATCCCGTCCGGGGCGCCCCTCGGGATGATGTTGACCTTGATGCTGCCCTTGGCAAGGCTGACAGCGGCCTCCTCGGGAGGCATGCCTGAGCTATCCCCGCTCGTATCGACCGCGAAGCCGGCAGCTTGCAGCTTTGCCACATACGCCGCGACGACCTGCTGGCGGTGAGCCGGATCAGCATCGGGATAGGTGCAGGCCACCATGAATCCGTTGGGGGTGTTTGAGAGCGGCTTGGCGCCCAGCGTGCAGCCATCCGGGGGCGGAACACGGGCCACCCAATCCGATGGCCAGCCGTTGGTCATCGATATGGCTTTGGTCGCTTCGATATACATGTTGCCGCCCTGGTCGGGGTTGATGGCGACCTCGTAGCCACCGTTGCTGAGCTTGTAGGAGCCGCCACTGTTGCTTCCGATGACCTTGAAGCCCTTGGCCTGCAGGGCAGCGACGTAGGCGTCGACGATCTGATTGCGAGTGGCCTGATCAGTTGCTGCGTAGATGCAGTAGAGCCTGAAGCCGGTGGAATTGCTCCCAAGGAGGCTGTGCGAGTCGAGCTTGCAGTTATCCGGCGCCGGAACCTTATCCGCCCATCCGGCCGGCCAAGGGGTCACGTTCATCGCGTCGTTCTCGGCCTTGGTAAGGCCATCTAGGTCATAAGTGACGCCGCCACTGGCATCTGTCGGGACGCTGATCGTGAGATTGCGCGCGCCCTTGCTCGCCTTCACCGCATCCCATTCACCACTTTGGGCGCGAGCGTCGGCGTTCTTCTGGGAATCAGGACCGTTGTCGTGGTAGTAAGTAATTCCCGTAATCGAATAGCCCGCGGCTTTGACGACCCCGAGGTACGCCTCGAATTTGTCCAGCGTTACGCCGCTGAAGAACATGCGGACACCGTAGCCGTTGCCATTTCGGCGGCCGACCATCAGGTTGTCGAGATGGCCGGGGAAGCCGGCAACGTCGGCAGGCGCAGTCGAGGGCCAGCCGCTGATGTCGTTCGGGGCGATGGCCACGCCGTTGCCGTCGAGGCTCACGACCACGGGGCCGCCGGAACTGCCGCCGGAACTGCCACCTGAGCTGCCACCTGAGCTGCCACCCCCGCAGCCCGAGAGAACGGCTGCCAGCCCGAGGATCGCCAAACTGAGCAGACTGGATTTCGCCGATCGCGGCATCCCACTCCTCCCGACGACGGCGATGGCCGACGCCCAATAACGGGAGCCGGTCAATTAGCCGGGCACACCCGCCGCCCGATCTTTTGGGACGCGGCCGCGATCATAACGCAGCGCGGCGACGCGGGGTTGCGCCGTGGCGCTACGGCGACCATGCCTCCGAGCTGACCGCGGTCGCGCTACTCGGCGCGAAGCACGCAGGCACCTTGGCGACGCCATTGGCAGGCGCAACGATCCGACCAAGCCCGAACGGCTCGACCATGGCCACCTTGAGGTTCTGGGCCGGCGCCGACTTGCACCAGTTGCCCCACTGAATGATGGTGTTGATCGTGCCGTTTGGCGCCAGGGCATAGACTGGGTCGCCGTTCTTGACCGTGGCCGCGCCGGAGCCCGCATCGGCGATCACAGAGCCGCCGGCGCTGAGAATCTGCGCTTCGGACGAGCCGCGAAAGTTGCAGCTGGCCGACGAGACGTTGGTGGCGGTCATGTGGGCATACACCGGGTTCGCACCTGGGTCGCCGACCCACGAAGTGATCGAGAGGCTCAGCTGCGCGCCGGTGCACAGCCCGATGGCCAGCGCCGGTAGAGGCGTGGGCGTGGGCTTGGGAGTCGCGGCCGGCGGCGCGGTCGCATGCGGTGCCGTCGCAACCGGCGGCGCAGTCGGGACGGCAGTCGGCGCGGCCGTCAGAGTGTCCGTGGGCGTCAGGGTCGACAGCGGCGTGGTCGAACCTGGGGTCGAAGGTGCCGATGTGAATTGTGGGGTCACCAGTGGGGCCGAGGTCGACGTCGCGGCCGACGTGTTGCAGCCGGCTATGAGCAGGGCCAGCGACCCGACCGCCACCAATCGACGTGACAACGAAACGATCCGCGGCGTTCCTGCCTTCGGGCTGCGCATGCACTTCTCCTCCATGCCGATCCCGCCGCTAGGGAGGTCCAGGGGGACGCGCTGGATCGGAGAGCAATTCTCGCAGCGCCCGCCCGCGCCCGGTCGTTGTCGCGCCGAAAGGACTGGCCGGCGAGACGTCGGCGGCTCCCCAGGCTCGGCCTGCGAGACACGACACGCCGCTGACCTGCTTTGAGCAGTCGGCCGGTCACCCGGCTGCCGGAACACATGGGCGATGGACCGGCATACTCGAAGAGACGACAATCAGGCTGTTGGGTCGTCGCTTCGAGGAAACCGAGTGCCCGCCGCCATTCGAACTGAAATGCTGACCAAGTCCTACGGATCCCATCGCGGGATAGTGGACGTGAACCTCGAGGTCCAGCAGGGCGAGGTGTTCGGCTTCCTCGGGCCAAACGGGGCGGGCAAGACGACGACGATTCGCATCCTGCTCGACCTTATTCGGCCGACGACCGGCAAGGCCTTCGTGTTCGGCATCGAAAGCTCCACCGACCCGGCGGCGATCCACCGCCGACTTGGCTACCTGTCGGGCGAGTTCGCCCTGTACGACCGACTGACCGGCGGGCAGACGCTCGAGTACTTCGGCAACCTCCGCGGCGGAGTCGATCGAGCCTATCAAGCCCAGCTGATCGATCGTTTCGACCTGGACCCGAGCCGCCGCTTCCGCGAATACTCGAAGGGCAACAAGCAGAAGGTCGGCCTGGTTGTGGCACTCCAACACCGACCGGAGCTGCTCCTCCTTGATGAGCCCACGGCGGGCCTTGATCCACTCGTCCAGCAGACCTTCTTCTCGGTTCTGCGCGAAGCGGTTGCCGAGGGCCGGACCGTGTTCCTGTCGAGCCACGTCCTGTCGGAAGTGGAACGGAGCTGCGACCGGGTGGCCATCATCCGCGAGGGACGCCTGGTTCGCGTAGACCGCGTAGATGCTTTGCGTGATCTCGCCCACCACCAGGTGGAGTTGCGCTTCGTCGGCGATCCGCCGACGGCCGAATTCGCTGCCCTCGCCGGCGTCAGCGACGTCGCCGTGGAGGACCACGTGATGAAGTTGCGGGTCCTCGGGCCGATCACACCAGTGGTCCAGGCGGCGGCTCGCCTAGGCGTGACCGACTTCCTGAGCCGCGAGCCCAGCCTCGAAGAAACATTCCTGGCCCAGTACGGCCGCGAGGCTGCCGAGGCTCCTGCGACCGAGGTGAAATGATGGCATCCGGGGCTCCCGCGAGTGAGGTCGGCCGCCGCCCGCCTCTGGGCAGTAAGGTGGCGACAGTTTCGATGTGGAGCCGCTTCTACGGCTTCGGCAGCATCTACGCCAAGACGCTCAGGGACTCCAGCCTGGCCTTCATGATCGTGGCTGGGCTGCTCGGCGGCATTATGTTGGCGGGGGCATATGCAATCGCCACGGCCTACCCCACGCCGGCGTCGCGTCTTGACCTGTCGGGCTTCGTCGAAGCCATGCCCGCGAGCTTGAGGGGCCTTGCCAGCAACCCGGTCAATATCGGAACGCTGGGCGGCTACATCTCCTGGAAGTACGGCCCGTTCTTCGGATTGATCGCGGGCCTGTGGTCCATCGTCGCCCTGTCCGGGACGCTGGCCTC
>JAYUDR010000019.1:0-2739 GCA_043739665.1 Chloroflexota bacterium | reverse complement strand
ACGGACAGACGGTCACGCACTCCAGGCACTCGGAGCAGACGCCGCAGTCCAGGCAATCTCCGGCCGCGGCGCGTGCTTCGGCCTCAGTGAGAGGCGCTTCAATCTCGGCCCATCCGGCTCTGGCCAACGAGCTGGTGGCTTCGGCGGCTCCGCCGACCTGGCCGTGGCGGCTGTACAGCCTCTGGCGAGCGAGCACCTTCGGCTTGTCGACGAGCGGCAGCAGATCGTCCATTTCGAATCCATCGAGCGGCTGGCCGGCAAGCCAGCGGTCGATCATGTGCGCGGCTCGACGGCCCTGACCCACGGCCCGAGTGATGTCCGATGCGCCGGTAGTGGCGTCGCCGGCGGCGAAGATGTGGGGGACGATCGTCTGGAGCGTTCGCTTGTCGGCGACGAGCGTGCCCTTGGAGTTGACGGGGACGGAGCTACCGAAGTTCGAGCCGTCGGGAGCCATGCCGATTGCTACCAGGACCGTGTCGCACGGGATCACGAATTCGCTGCCCTTGATGGGCTCCGGGCGGCGGCGGCCCGAGGCGTCGGGCGCTCCCAGGGCCATGCGCTGGCAGCGCAGCCCCGCAACCTTTCCGGTTGCGTCGCCGACGACCTCGACGGGCGCGACGAGGAAGCTGAACTTCACGCCGTCGTTTTCGGCGTCGTCGACCTCGGCCTTGTGGGCCGGCATCTCTTCCCGGCCGCGGCGATAGGCCACGGTCGTTTCGGCGGTGCCGAGGCGGATGGCGGTTCGCGCGGCATCCATGGCCACGTTGCCGCCGCCCACGACCACGACGCGCTTGCCGGTCAGATCGATCGGCCCGCCGAGTTTGGTCGTTCGCAGGAACTTGAGGCCCGGAACGACGCCAGCCAGGTCCTCACCGGGCACGTTCAGGCTGGTCGAGGCCTGGGTGCCGGTCGCCACCAGGACGACGTCAAAACCGTCGCGGCGGAGCGCCGCCACGTCGGACACGGGCGAATTCGTGGCGATCTCAACGCCGAGCGCGGTTACATTCGAGATGTCCTGCTCGACAACGTCCGTTGGCAGGCGGTAGGCCGGGATGGCCAGCCTCAGGAAGCCGCCGGCGACGGGGGCCGCCTCGAAAATCTTCACGCCGTAGCCAAGCCGGGCGAGCTGCCAGGCCGCCGTCAGGCCTGCCGGACCCGAACCGACGATCGCGACGCGCTTGCCGTTGGGCGGCGGGACCTCGATACCGGGACCGTCCATGGAGGCGTAGTGCTGGTCGGCGGCGAATCTCTTGAGGCGCCGAATGGGCAGCGTCCCTTCCAGTGAGGCTCGGCTGCAATCCAGTTCGCACGGGGCGTAGCAGGCCCGGCCGAGAGTACCGACGAGCGGCGTCGCGTCGAGGACCAGCTGGAACGCCTTCTCGTACTCGCCGCTGCGGATAAGAGAGACGTAGCCGTGAGCCTTGATGCCCGCCGGGCAGGTGTACGTGCAGGGCGACGTGCCGGCACGCTCGAGAACGGCCTTCTTCGGCACGGCCTGGGGGAAGGCGATGTATGCGGCCCGGCGGGCGACCAGATCGGCGTTGAACTGGTCGGGCACGGCGACCGTGCAGGCGGTTTCGCACAGCTGACAACCGGTGCAGGCTGCCTCATCGACAAAGCGCGGCTTGTGGCGGATGGTCGCCTTGAAGTTTCCGTTGGCACCGCGAGTGATGCCGTCAACCTCGGTGTAGGTGAGGGCGGTCACGTTGGGGTGGTGGATCGAGGCCGCCATCTTGGGCGTGGAGATGCAGCTGGCGCAGTCGAGGGTCGGGAAGACCTTGCTGAGCAGGATCATTCGGCCGCCGACGCTAGCCTCCTTCTCGACGAGGAGGACCTTGTAGCCCATATCCCCGAGCTTGAGGGCCGACTCCATGCCGGCGATGCCGCTGCCGACGACGAGGGCGTCGTACTGAGTCATCGCTTGGCTCCCGTCGATCGGAGCGCAACCAGCGCGTCCGAGAACTGGTTCATGTGTTTGGCGAAGTTCTCCGCGCAGACCGAGCAGATCGCGGCCATCTTCAGGCGCTGCGGTGCAAGCCCCTCGGCCTTGAGCAGGTTCTGCGCATCGAGGACGATCTTTGACGCACGCTTCGCGCAATCGGGCAGATAGGCGCACTCATCGCCGTCGGAGGCAATGAACACGCCCTCGAAACCCTCCTTGATGGCATGCAGAATCCACGAAGGCCGAATGCCGCTGGTGCACGGCATGCTGATGACGCGAACCCCGTAGGAGTAGTGGAAGTGGGCGCTCCCAGCGAGGTCTATGCCGGGGTCCGAGATATTGTTGGTGGAGAAGACCAGGATCCGCGGCGCGACGGTCGGGACCATTCCTTCCACGGGAGCGGTGGCGAGCGCGGTCATCAGTCGATTGCTCCTGCGATGCTGCGGGCCGATGCGAGCGAGGGGCCGCCCGCCGATCCCGGGCGCCGGCCCGCTCGGGCCGGCCAGCGTCTTGCTACTTGCCGCGGCGGAGGAGGACGCGGTCGTAGCCTTCGCCCTCGATCACGCCCAGGAACTCGTGACCGACCTTGCCGGCCCAGGCGCTGATGTCGGACTTGGTAGCCGGGTCGCTCGACCAGACCTCCATGACGTCGCCCACGGCGATCTTGCCCATGCCCTTCTTGGCCTCCAGAAGCGGGCCGGGGCAGGCGGCGCCACGCGCGTCGATGATCTCGGTGGCGGTGACGGTTTCGAGTTCGGCCGTGTCGAGGGGGCTCATTTGTGGCTCCAGTTTGTGTG
>JAYUDR010000018.1:0-7134 GCA_043739665.1 Chloroflexota bacterium | reverse complement strand
CGCGGGGCTGGAGCGTCGCGCCCGATGGCACGAACTGGCGCCGAGTTGTCCCGTCGCCGCCGCCAATTCGCATCGTGGAGGCCGGGGCCATCCGGACTCTCGTAGAGGCGGGAGTGCTCGTCGTCGCGTCGGGGGGTGGGGGAGTGCCGGTCATCGTGCTCCCCAACGGGCGCCTCGAGGGCGTGGAGGCCGTCATCGATAAGGATCTTGCCGCGGTGGTGCTCGCCCGTGCAGTCGATGCCGACGGGCTGGTGCTGTTGAGCGACGTCGACGCCGTCTATCGGCGCTGGGGAACGCCGCGCCAGGAGGCCATCCTGCGAATGTCGGTCGAAGAAGCCTCAGAGGGCCTGGCCGCCGGCGCCTGGCCGACCGGTTCGATGGCTCCAAAAGTCCGGGCCTGCGCAGAGTTCGTCGCGGGCGGTGGCCGGTTCGCTGCAATCGGGGCGCTGGAAAACGCCGTAGCTATCGTCAAGGGCAGCTCCGGCACGTGGTTCGGAGCCGACTTGACGGGTTTGCCGCGCCGCGCCGCGTAGAGAGTTGCATCCGATCGTTGCCGGGAGCCGTGATAACCTCCAGCACGAACCCGCATTCGAAAGTAGGCCTGGCCAGGAGGCACCGTGTCGGATGATGTGACCCTAAGGTCATTTGCTGCCGCGGTGAAGGGTCGCCTGCGCAGACATCCTGCGCTGTACCGGACTCTTCGCCGCCCATGGCAGTGGGTCGCCAATGGAGTCATCCTCCCGATCAAGCGCCGCCGCGAGGTCTCTCATTGGCGTCAAACCGGCAGGCCTGTCCCGCCCCCTCATGCCTTCAAGCAGCTGACCATCGCGGGCTACGGGCGAGCATTCCGTCTGGCCGCGCTTGTCGAGACGGGCACATATCTGGGGGACACCGTCGAGGCTCAGAGGAAGCGATTTCGGAAGGTCGTGTCGATCGAGTTGTCGCCAGATCTATGCCGCGCCGCTCAGGCCAGGTTCGCGCACAAGCGGAACGTCCTGATTCTCGAGGGAGATAGCGCCGACCTGATGGAATCGGTTGTGGCGCAACTCAATGGGCCGGCACTCTTCTGGCTCGACGGCCACTACTCGGCTGGCGTCACGGCCCACGGAAACCTGGACACGCCGGTACAGCGGGAGCTGGAGATCATCCTCGGCACCGAGGACAAGCACGTCATCCTGGTGGACGACGCCAGGTGTTTTGGCTCAGGCGACTATCCGACGTTGGACGCGGTGCGCGCACTCGTTGGGAGACTGCGGCCGCACTGGACGTGTGTCGTCGAGGACGACATCATCAGAATACATGCGCCGCTGAACATCAGCCTTGCGCTCGGCGGCTAGCCCAGACTGTCCTTGATCGTTCCGAAGCCCAGGCGTGCTGAGATCCATTCCGCGAACTCGGCTCGAATTGTGGCCGCCTCTTCGCGGCTCAGGCCCAGTTCGCTGGCGATTTCGTTGAGCGTCGCGCTCTCGGCCCCGCTGATGGCTTCGTCGGCGCAACAAACCCGATAGCAGGCTCGCAGAACGCTCAGTCTCTGCTCGGGCGTGGAACGGTCGCGGTACTCGCGCGTGGCCAGGTAGTCGCTCGTGTCGCCCGTCGTCTTCTCCTGCAGCTTGGCCATCTCAACGACCAGCACCGCCTGCGACGAATCCACGCCTATCGCGGCCAGCTCGGACTCCATCACCGTGGTTTCCGCTTCGCTGATATCGAGATCCGCGTAGGCGGCTCTAGCGAGGATGTAGGCCAGTCCGGCCAACAGTCGCGCCTGTTCGGGTGGCAGCGACTCCAGGCGCGTCACGATGCGACGGATCGCCTCGGTCTCCTCGGTCATGGACGCCGGCCGAGCCGCCACGCCCGCCGACGACGGATCTGCGGGTCGGCCTCCCAGGAAGCGCAAGAACGACATCGAGTCTCCTAAGGTCTGTGATCAGCGGATGGGGCCCCGCATCGCCGACCGCGATCAGGCGTGCGTGAACAGCAAGTGAAGCTCCATGATGCCGTGGTCGTCAACCGAGAGGACTGAGAAGCTGTTTGGTTTCTGGATCGACCAGTCGGCGAACACGATTGGATGCGATCCGGAGACGGCGATGAT
Source organism: Chloroflexota bacterium (assembly GCA_043739665.1). Lineage (GTDB taxonomy): Bacteria > Chloroflexota > Limnocylindria > Limnocylindrales > CSP1-4 > Fen-1039. The sequence goes on along the minus strand of JAYUDR010000018.1, from coordinate 5,045 downwards.
GCCACCCTGGCGTTGAACGGCAAGATCGATTGTCACCGTCTTGGTGACGCCGTGGATCGTGAGTGCGCCTGTGGCCGTGGCCTGGATCGTCTTGCCATCAGCCGGTATGGTGCCCAGGTTAATCGGCGCGATCGTCTTGAACATCGAGGTCGGGAAGCTGTCGGTCTCGATCGCCTGTCGGCGCAACTGGTTGTCGCGCTGGACGTTATCGCTCGCAAGAGCAGTCATGTCGGCCGTAATCTGGACGTTGTCGACCATGCTTCCAGATAGCGACATGGAGCCGGTCACTTTGGGCGTCCGGCCCACGGCCGTGTGCCCGCCGACGCCTACGAGCTGTTCCTGGACCCGGTAGCCCACGAACGAGGCCGTGCCGTCGCCGGCCGTGCCGAGGGCGGTGCTGACGTTCCACCTGCCGTCGAAGGAGGCGGGCACAGCCACGGCGGCCCCGGCCGGGATTGCCGGTGCGGTGGCGCCGACGGCCGGAGGACTACTTGGCCCGATTAGGATGTACCAGAGGCCGTAACCACCAGCCGCGATCGCGGCCACGACAAGGACTCCGAGGACTACCAACATCAGATTGCGATTGCGATGCGGTCGATCGATAGCGGCGATCGGGGAGGTCGGTGAGGGCATCGAAGAGGCCTCAGGCGCTGACTCAGTCCGCGGCAACGGACTTCCTAACGCTAGTTTGGCTTGCTGAACGTCGGCTGAATACCATCCAGTTAGCTCACCTGGCGCGACCGGCAACGCAACAGGGGATTACCCTTGAACCCACTGACCAGCCCCGGGAGGGTGCCAGAAGCGCAGGCCTGTCCAACTGCGGCCCGCTCCAAGCAAAGGAGACACTCAATTGCCGACCATTCAGTGGGACCTCACGATGTCGACCGGCGTCGAGGCCATCGACAACCAGCACAAACAGCTCATCAGATGGCTAAACGATCTCCTCGCGGCAATGAGCCAAGGCCGAGGACGGACGGAGATCCAGGCGGTGCTCGCCAAGCTCGGTGGGTATGCAGTCACCCATTTCAGTTACGAAGAGGACTGCATGACCAAGTACCACTGTCCGGTCGCGGACCAGAACGCGGCGGCACATCAGGACTTTGTCGCGACGTTCAACTCTCTGAGCGACGAGTACGAGCGAACTGGGGCGACTGCCCACCTCGTGGTCCAAGTCGAGAACGAGCTGCTGCGCTGGCTAACCACCCACATCAAACGTACGGACACCCAGCTCTTGCCCTGCGTCAAGGGCACTCAGGCATAGTCGAAGAACGCGCGCTGGGACGCTGCAGGCCGGTGAAGCGGGACCTCTGGAGCCGGTCCAGGTGAAGAAGTGCTTCACTCCACGTTCAGGGTTCTTCAGCTAACTGCCGTAACCGCACCATTCCACACACGGAATGGAACTCTGAGCCAGGCTTACTGCCTGAACGGGTGGTTGTCAGTGGGCCGGAGACTGTGCCCCATGGCCCTTGGTACAGCCGGGGGTCGTCGGCGATCGTCACATTACCTCGATCGTGACACTACCTCGACTCGTCGAGCCTTTCCCGCCCGGAGGACACCATTAGTGCCGACCCTGCTACGACTGCGCCTTAGTGTGCTCCGCTTGGCCGTTGGGCTAAGCCTGGGGCTGCTGGCCTTTTCATCTGCCTGGCAGGTCCCGACCGTTAAGGCTGGCGCAGCCACCACGCAGGCCGGCGAACTTGAGCGGTTGATCAACGGCGCTCGCGCCGCCGCAGGCAAGCCTGCCCTGGTCGTTGACCGCTTCCTGGCCACTCAGGCGCGTGACGGCGCAATTCCGTGCCCCGACGACCCGGCCAAAACTATTGCCGGTCGCGCCCAGGATCTCGCCGCCTTCGGACAGCTGTCGCACAACCTGCGACTCTGCGACGCGCCCACATACACCCTTTCGGGTACGACCTTCGTTTCTCTGCTGCAGAGCAAGTGGGGCTACGGGAGCGTCGGCGAGATTCTTCTCGTCAATGGCGGATACGGCAACGGCCAGTACCTCTACACGTCCGGCAGCTGGTCCACCTGGACCTATGCCACGACCGGCCACGCCATGACGGCTTGGAAGACCTCGAGCACCCACTGGAACATCGTTGTGGGCGGCTACGACCGCGTGGGATGCGGGGCCTGGTCGCCGTCAGGATCGACGATCTACTACGCCTGTGAGTTCAGCAACGGCGGTCCTTCGCCCGACGGGCTAGCGGCCGCCCCGACAGGCTCGCCATTCTCTGATCCACTTCCGACCCCTGCGCCTACGGCTGTGCCACCCCCGGCTCCGACCCGTGTTCCAGCGCCCGCTGTCACTCGAGCGGCGCCGATCACGCCGATCGCGCCGATCGCGTCGCCGCCGGCCGCAACTCCAGCAATTAGCGCGCCCGATGGCAGCCAGGCCCCCACTGGAACCACGGCCGCTGCCACGGCGACGAATTCGCCGACGTCGACCGTGCAGGGCGTTCAGGCGAGTGCTTCGCAGGGGGTGCCTATAGCACCGGCAGCGGTTGAGGGTGGCGCTGGCGACCTCGGCGTGGCCTCGAACGCGACTATCCCCGTCGGCTTGACTCGGGAGGCCGTCGTGGGCTTCTCGGCCGGGGCCGTGATGCTAGTCGGCTTCTGGGTTCTCATCGACCGGGTGCGCCGTCGCCGGCGCAATAGGCCCGCCTGAGCGGGCCTCGGGTCTGGGTCAGTCGCGAGGCGACCGTGATAGCCTGAGCCGTGCGGCGAAAGCTCACCGCGAGGTCAACAGGAAGGACGAGATGCGGCTTAGCCAGTGGCGAAAGGCAGCCCCGACAGAGGGCGCAATGAACGATCGAGTCTTGGCTGTCGTCGGTCCGGTTCTCGCCGATCTCGGGGCCGAGCGGGACCCCGAATGCTGGGTGGCCTGGGGAGAAGACCCGGATCTGCGCTACTCACTCCTTGCGCCCACGCTCGCCGGCCTGATCACCGTAGCCATCCGGTTCACGAATCCAGAGGACGGCCCGCGCGTCATCGCAAAGCTGGTCAGGTGGTCGAAGGTCTCCGTGAGCGAACTCGGCTTGGACGCCGGCGACGGCCACCGAATGGTTGCGGTCCAGGTGGAGAATCTGGTTCTCAAGGGGGTGGATGAGGAAGCCGACCGCATCTGCAAGTTCGTGCGGATTCTGATTGCCGGGGTAGATGACCGTCTGCAGGTGCCTGTGCCGATCAGTGCTGTCAGAGGCGTGGCTCCGGTAGTGACCACACCGACCGCCTTAGCAGTGGGCGGCACCCAGATGGCGCCAAAGCGACCAAAGGTCACGAAGCCGACGGCGCTCGTGCCTCCGGCCCGCCGTGTGGCCGCCGACGAGTCCAGCCCAGCGGCACCGCCACAGGTTGCCCTCAGCGCCGAGCAGGTCAGCCCTCCCACCTCAATCGTCGCCAGTCCGGCCGCGCGGTATGCGACCCCTGACGTGGAGCCGGCCGTGCCGACGAGGCCCCAGAACGGTGAACCCGAGCCGGAGCCGGATCGTTCGTCGTGGGTCAGTCCGCACCCCATCGAGGAGCAACTCGCTCGCAAGCCCAGTAAGACGAATAAGCCCAGCAAGCCTCGAACCTGGATTCCTTGACGACCAGACCCTGGCTCGGCCGCCCGGCGCGGGCCGCGCGATGTCAGCCGCTCAAGGCAAGGTCATGACGCCGATAAGAGCCGTCCTCTTCGACCTGGACGGCGTTCTGGTCGACACCGAGATCTGGTGGGACGAAGTCCGAACCGCCTTCGCTGCGAGTCAGGGCCGGCGGTGGACGGAGGCCGACCGGGCCGCGATCATGGGATCCAACACCCGCGAGTGGCGGGCCCGAATGCGACAGCGGCTTGATTTGTCGATACCGGAAGAGGAGATCGAGCAGGCCGTCATCAACGCCATGCTGGCCCGATACTCGGACGAAGGCGCGCCCGTCATCAGTGGGGCCGTGACGGTCGTGCGGAGCCTGGCCGGCCGCTATTTACTCGCCGTGGCATCCTCGGCACCGCCTCAGGTAATCGAGGCCGCACTCTTGGGCATGGGCCTCCGAGACGCATTCGGCGCAGTCGCCTCCTCTGATGAAGTGCCGACGGGCAAGCCCTCCCCGGATGTCTATCTCCTTGCCGCGCGCCGCCTTGCCGTGGAGCCGGCCGCGTGCCTGGTCGTGGAGGATTCCCTGAACGGTGTCCTCGCGGCTAGAGCAGCAGGTATGCGTGTCGTCCTGATCCCGAACGCGAGCATTCCGCCGGCACCCGGTGCGCGCGAGGCCGCCACGTACGAACTGGCCAGCCTCGACGCCCTGGATCCGGAGCGGCTGCCCCAGGCCTAAAGGCCGTCAGCGGGTGAGCAAGGCCGCGACCGGTCGCTCTACGCGATTCTGTTCGGGCGGGCGCGGTCGCCAATAGACGAAGAGGCCCCGCCATCACGGCGGGGCCTCTTGAGTTGCCTGAATTACCGCGCCGGCAGACGAGGCGCGCTCGGGTTGTCGATGACGGCTATTTGTGCAGGAGCGCGGCCAGACCGCCCAGCACGGCGACTACTCCGCCACCTATACCGACGTATAGGCCGTTGCCGATCGAATACGTTGGGTCGGACTTGAGCAGCTCGGAGACGTTGTTGTAGGTGGAGATTTCGACGCCGATGACGAGGGCGCCGGCTGCGATGACGAGGATGGCGAGCAATGGACTCAGCCTCGGCGCTAGCTTCAGGAGCAGAACGAGGCCGAACACGGCGGCCACGATGCCGCCCGCTAGTAGGTAGTCGCCGTTGGCGAGGGAAGTGGGGTCCTTGGTCAGGTCGCTCAGCGCCGGCATGACGTCGACCGGCTTCATGGAGTCGGTGCCGTTGACGAGCCATGGCAGCCACGCGGACGCTACCGCGGCTGCGCCGCCCGCGAGCGCGAGCAGGCCTCCAATCGGAGCGCCCTTGCGGGAGGCAGCGGCCGCCGGTGCCGCGTACTGCGGCGGGGTCCCATATGGCGCGGCGGGCGGCGCCGGTGGCACGTACTGCGATGGTGCCACGTAGGGCGCGGCGGGCGGCGCCGGTGGCACGTACTGCGATGGTGCC
>JAYUDR010000017.1:0-7166 GCA_043739665.1 Chloroflexota bacterium | reverse complement strand
TCGATGTCTACCGGTCCACCGGGCATGGCGGGCAGTCGGTCAACACGACTGACTCGGCGGTTCGGATCACCCATATGCCGTCTGGCCTTGTAGTCGCCATTCAGGACGAGAAGAGCCAGATCAAGAACAAGGCCAAGGCCATGAGCATCCTGCGCAGCCGGCTCCTCGATCGCGAGCGAGCCAAGGCCGCCGATGCCGAATCGGCGATGCGCCGCAGCATGGTTGGTTCCGGCGAGCGCTCCGAGAAGGTCAGGACCTACAACTTCCCCCAGGACCGCCTGACCGACCATCGAATCGGGCTCGATCTGCACAACCTGCCCGGGGTGATGGACGGCGACATTGACAAGCTGATCGACGCCCTGAGCAACACCTATCAGGCCGAGCGCCTGCGTTTGCTATCAGAAGGCCCTGAGGCGTGACACCGGCTGTGGGGCGGCCGGCGACGCGAGCGTGGGCGCGGCCGGCGGCGGTAGACGGCGAGTAGGCGTGGCCACCATCGGCGAACTCCTCATGACAGGCACGGTCCGTCTTCGCGCCTCCGGCTCGGAGAGTGCCCGCCTTGACGCCGAGTTGCTGCTGGGCTGGGCCATCGGAGCGGAGCGGACATCCGTGATCGCCCATCCCGAGCGGCCTGCGGGCGCTGACGCGGCCAGGACCTACGAAGATGCCCTGGCGCGGCGCGAGGCCGGCGAGCCGGTGGCATACATTCGCGGCCTCAAGGAATTCCACGGCCTTGCCTTCAGCGTGGACGGCCGCGCCCTGATCCCGCGGCCGGAGACTGAAGTGCTCGTGTCAGAGGCGGAGCGCGAGGTCGGCCGGCGTTTGACGTCGGCGCCGCGACCGCCGGGTACGCCGCCGCTGCGCGTTGTCGACGTGGGCACAGGCTCGGGCGCGATCGCCATCGCTCTGGCTTCGTTGCTGCGCAAGCGGCGGATGCTCCCGGAAGTCACGATCCTGGCGGTCGACAGCTCGCCCGATGCCCTCGGTCTGGCCCTTGAGAACGCGGTAGCCCACGCCGTCGCAGACGCAATCGTGTTCGGCCAGTCGGATCTCCTGACGGCTACCGAGCCGCCATTCGACCTGGTTCTGGCCAACCTTCCGTATATACGCTCCGACGACATCGATGGACTGCCGGTGGCCGCCTCGTTCGAGCCACGAGCCGCCCTCGACGGCGGCCCCGATGGGCTGACGCTCATCCGGCGCCTGCTGGACGCGCTGCCCACCTCGCTGGAGGAAGGTGGCACCGCGCTACTGGAAATCGGCTTTGATCAGGGCCCTGCTGTTGAAGCCGCCGCGGCCCTACTGCCCGGCGCGTGGTCTTGCCGGATCCAGCCCGACCTGTCGGGAAAGCCGCGACTGGCGCACGTGGAACGCGCCACGACGGCCGGCCGTGCCCGGTGGCGCTGATGGTCGAGCCGGCCCTGCCCATCAAACTCATCGCCCTCGACATCGACGGCACGCTGGTCGGCGACGATCTGGTCATCGGCGAGCGGACCAGGCTGGCGATCCGCGAGGCCAGTCGTCGAGGCATCACCGTTTCGCTCGTGACGGGCCGCATGGCGACAAGCGCTGTGCCCTTCGCCGAAGCTCTCGGCTTGACCGGCCCGATCGTGGCCCAGCAGGGCGCCCTGGTCAGGGCGATGCCCGCCGCCGGCTCGAAGCGGCCCGGCAGGATGCTCCACCACCGACCTCTTCGATCAGCGGTCACGGTCGAGATCGTCCGATGGTGCCTGGAGCGCGACCTCACGCCGCACTTCAACTACCTGGAATGGATGATCGTGGGATCCACGGAGGAAAGGCTCGAGGAGTACCGGCTCTTCGTCGGCGATCGCCTGCGCATCGTGCCCGACATCGCCGTGCGGGCGCATGGCCACGTGACGAAGGTCGTGGCTCTGGGTGATGGCCATCACTCGCTCGATGTGCTCGACGAGGGTCGGGCCCACTTCGCCAGCCAGGCCGAGGTCACTCTCAGTCACCCGCGCTTCCTGGAGTTCATGGCCCCGGGAGTATCGAAAGCGATGGGTGTCCGGTGGCTGGCTCGTCGGTTCAGCGTGCCGCTGGCGCAGTGCCTTGCCATCGGCGACCAGTACAACGATCTGGAGATGATCAGGGAGGTCGGCCACGGAGTGGCGATGCCGAGCGCCCCGGCGGCAGTCCAGGCAGCGGCGCGGTTTGTGGCGCCGCCAGTCGGCGAGGAAGGCGCGGCCCAGATGATCGAGCGGATCGCGCTGGACGGGTGGCGATGATGCGCCCGGGTCCAGGGTCCACGCGGGCACAGTCGCTTCCCGACGACGACTCCGGGCGTGCCGCCGCTGTCGAGGTGCTGCGGGCCGGCGGCCTCGTCGCCATGCCGACCGACACCGTTTATGGCTTGGGGGTGGCCCTGGCTGCCTCTGATGGCCTGGCGCGGCTTTTCGCGGCCAAAGACCGCCCGCTCGATAGAGCGATAGTGTTGCTGGTCGCCGACCTCGAGCAGGCGGCTTCGGTCGGAGTCCTGTCGCCCGCGGCTCGAGCCCTTGCGGAACGCTTCTGGCCGGGGGCCCTGACTCTCGTGCTGGAGCAGGCGCCAGGCGCCGTCCTGCCGGCCGTTCTCACCGCTGGTGCTGAGACTATCGGCGTCCGCCTTCCAGATCACGAGTCGCCGCGTGCTCTGGCCCGCCAGCTCGGCCCGCTGCCGGTCACGTCGGCCAACCTGTCGGGCCACCCAGACGCCCGCGATGCTGCCGGTGTCCTGACCCAACTGGGCGGGCGGATCGACCTGGTCCTGGACGGCGGTCCGGCGCGTGGCGGCATTCCTTCCACCGTCGTCGACTGCTCGGGTAAGTTGCCGAGAGTCTTGAGGCCCGGCGCAATCCCCTCGACTGAACTGGCCGCCGCGTTGTCCAGAGCGGGCCTGGCGCACACGATCACAGAGTAGGGCGGCGGACTACGCCCCTCCCTCGCATGGGCGACAATAGGCCCGACCCCGACCCCGACCCCGGCCGCGGCGGGCAGGCGCATCAACAAGGAGAGCCACCATGACGATCGCGCGTCGAGAGGGGATCGCCTGGGCCCGGCTGGCCGATGTCGACCCGGAGTTGTGGGCGGCCATTCGTGGCGAGACCGATCGCCAGCGCTGGAAGATTGAGCTGATCGCCAGCGAGAATTACACGTTCGCGGCCGTCATGGAGGCGCAAGGCTCGCCCCTCACCAACAAATACGCTGAGGGCTTGCCCGGTAAGCGCTACTACGGCGGCTGCGAGTTCGTGGACGTCGCCGAGCGCCTGGCCCAGGAGCGCGCCCTCGCCCTCTTCCCCGGCGCCGAGCACGTCAACGTCCAGCCCCATTCCGGCGCCCAAGCCAACATGGCGGCCTACCTCAGCGTCCTGCAGATCGGCGACAAAATCCTGGGCATGAACCTGGCCCACGGCGGCCACCTCACCCACGGCTCGCCGGTCAACTTCAGCGGTAGGTGGTTCGAGGTCCACGCCTATGGCGTCGATCCGGTGACCGAGCAGATCGATTACGACGCGCTGGAGAAGCAGGCGGCCGAGGTTCGGCCCAAGATGATCGTCGCCGGCGCCAGCGCCTACCCGCGCACGATCGACTTCGAACGGATGGGGGCGATTGCCAAGAGCATCGACGCGCTGCTGTTCGTCGACATGGCCCACATCGCCGGGCTCGTCGCCGCAGGGTTGCACCCGAGCCCGTTCGGCCACGCCGACATCGTCACGACGACCACTCACAAGACCCTGCGCGGTCCGCGTGGCGGCCTGATCTTCTGCCGCGAGGACCTGGGCAAGGCCGTGGACAAGAGCGTCTTCCCCGGCACCCAGGGCGGCCCGCTGATGCACGTCATCGCCGCCAAGGCCGTGGCCCTCAAGCTCGCCAACACGGACGAGTTCCGCGACGACCAGCGCCATACGATCGACAACGCCCAGGTGCTGGCGGCCACGCTTGCTACGAAGGGTGCACGCGTCGTCTCCGGCGGCACTGACAACCACCTGATGCTGGTCGACGTTACGCCCCTGGGCGTAACCGGCCGCGATGCTGAGCATCTGCTCGACGAGATTGGCATCACGGTGAACAAGAACGCCATCCCGTTCGACAAGAACCCGCCCAACGTCGCCTCTGGCATCCGAGTCGGCACGCCGGCCACCACCAGCCGCGGCTTCCGCGAGCCGGAGATGCGTCTGATCGGCGAGACGATCGTGTCGGCCATCGCTACCCGCGATGACCCGTCCGAGCAGACCAAGCTGGCCACGCAAATCCACGATCTGTGCTCACGGTTCCCCGTTCCGGGACTACGGGAGGACTGACCACGCGATCTTCCGAGTCGGACGCTGAGTTCGAGTCATGAGGCCATCCGACGACGCAATGTCGGCGCTGCCGGCCATTCTCTTCGGCTTCTTCGCCGCGGGAGCGATCTCACTCGCAGCCACCCCTATCATCGCTCGCTATGCCCATCGCTTCGGTATGGTCGATCGGCCCGAGGCTCGGCGAGTCAACAAGCAATCCGTGGCTCGGGGCGGCGGCATCGCGATCATGCTGGGCTTCGTGATCGTGTCGGTGGCGCTGATATTCGCGAACAGCATCATCGGCCTGCACTTCGTCGATCAACCGCAGATAGTCAAACGTCCTCAGATCCTGGCACTGCTAGGTGGAGCGGTACTTGCAGCAGGGATCGGCCTGCTGGACGACTGGTTCCAGCTGCGCGCCCGCTGGCAGTTCATCGGGCAGTTTGTGCTTGCCGGTGTTGCGGTGGCCTTGGGCGTTGCGATTGCCAGCCTCAACGATCCGCTCGCGGCCAAAGGCACACTGCCCACCCCCGGCTTGATCGGAGTCGCGGTGACCTTCCTCTGGATAGTCGGAATGATCAACAGCATCAACTTCATCGACGGCCTCGACGGGCTTTCGTCCGGCATTGCATTGATCGCTGCGGTCACCCTGGGGATCATCAGCCTGACCGCCAACCCCGTCGAGCCATACGTGGCGATGTTCTGCTTCGCGCTCGCCGGCGCCCTTGCGGGTTTCCTGCGCTGGAACTTCCATCCCGCGTCGATCTTCGCCGGGACGAGCGGCATCATGCTCGTCGGCTACTCGCTGGCAGTGCTCTCCATCCTTGGCGCCGCGAAGATAGCCGTGGCCGCACTAGTGCTGGGCGTGCCGATCATCGACACTTTCTGGATCATCGTACGGCGCCTGTCCGCCCGAAAGTCGCCGTTTGCCCCGGACCGCGGCCATATTCACCACCGCCTCCTCGACCTGGGGCTCTCCCACCGCGCCACCGTCCTTCTCATATACGGTGTCTGCATCCTGCTAGCGGTGCTCTCGCTCGTGCTGTCGGGAACGAACCAGATGTACGCCTTCCTGGGCCTGGTCGTGCTCTTTGGGCTGGTCCTCTTCTTCATCGAGCGCCTGGGCGGCGGAGCCGGTGCGATCGAAGAGAGCCTCGACGCCAACTCCTACTCGGGCCGTGCGGATGACGACCCGGCTGGCGCACCGCCGTCTGCACGGGGCTAAGCGCCCCCGGAAATCGGCTGCTACACTCACGGCGCTCTGCCAGGGAAACGAATGAACGGTCTTGGGAAGTCGTCGGGCTACATTGCTTTCTTCTCGGAGATCGGCTTCGTTTTGATCTTGACCGTCCTGGCGGGCACGCTCGCCGGGTACTGGCTGGACCAGCGCCTGGGGACGATCCCGATCTTCGTCCTGGTCGGGTTCGCGGTTGGTGGCTCGAGTGGCGCGATCGGCTGCTGGCGATTGATGGCCAGATTCCTCAAGCAGCTTGACGAAGAGGATCGACGATAACGGTACTTGCGGGCCGCCGCCAAACGGACCGAATGTGACGACCGACCCGGGCGCGACGCCCGAAAAGGTCGAATTGACCGAGGGGGAGACCCAGCCGGCCGAGCCGGCCCAGAAGCGCCGACGCCTTTCGTCCGGTCGCGTTTTGCTGTTGCTGACACTCGCCGTTGTTGCTCTCGACATCCTGGCGGGTCTGCTAGTTCCGCCCTTCCCCAAGGAAGGCAAGCCCGGCCAGGCATGCGATTTTCCGGCCTGCTTTGTCACCAGCACGATCGAGATGCCGCCACCGGCCGTGATCGTCGATCTCCAGCCCGACTCCGCCCCGAACCCCCTGCCGATGATCTACTTCCACCCCAGCATCAGCTCCACGATCCTGACCATGTGGATTGTGATGGCTTTGATTCTGTTGGTGGGCTTCATCGCTACGCGGCAGATGAAGCTGGCTCCCGGTCGGCTGCAGAATGCGGTCGAGTGGGCGTACGAATTCGGCTCCGACTTCTCAGCTGGGTTGGCCGGTGAGAAATCGAGACGCTACTACCCTATCTTCGCCGCATTCTTCGTGCTAATCCTCTTCTCGAACTGGAGCGGCCTGGTGCCGCCGGTCGGCAGGATCGAGCAATTAAGGGCGCCGACCAGCGACGTAAACATCACCATCGGCCTGGCCCTTACCTCGTTCTGTATCTTCGAGTTTGAGGGATTCCGTCGTCTTGGCGTACGCAATTACCTGGCCAAGTTCTTTCCGGTCGGCGAGTTCCGCCACGGCGTCGGGGCCGGTTTTCTGGCCATGTACATTGGACTCATCGAGCTCTTCCTGGAGCTGGTGAAGCCCGTTACCCTAGCGATGCGACTATTCGGCAACATTTACGGCGGTGAGGTTGCCCTTGCCGTGATCACGGCCCTTACTGTGGCGGTGATCCCCGTATCGATCATCGGACTCGAAGCCCTGTTGAATCTAATCCAGGCCCTCATCTTCTCTGTCCTGACTCTGGTGTTCATAGTCATGGCCATCGAAGGGCATGGCGAGGAAGAACACAAGCCGGCGCATGCCGGCGACTTCGCAGAAGGATCCACGGTGCTCGAAGGCGCCGACAACCCAATGCCTGAGGCGGCCTGACCGCCCATCATTCGACTACCCGGTCTCGGCCGGAGTAGAGGAGGTCCAACAAATGGAGCACATCGGAGCCGGCCTGGCGGCCCTTGGAGTCATTGGCCCCGGTATCGGCATCGGTCTCCTGGGCGGAATGGCCAGCAACGCCATCGGGCGCAATCCTGATGCGGCCGGCGCTATCCGCAGCAACGCGATCCTGCTCGCAGCGTTTGCCGAGGGACTCGGCGTTCTGGCAATTGTCGTGGGCATCCTGGCCATGGTCCTCCCGGCC
>JAYUDR010000016.1:0-2761 GCA_043739665.1 Chloroflexota bacterium | reverse complement strand
CGCGGGCGGCGGCCGCCGGATCCGCGGTCCACTCCAGGGTGATTGCGCCGGATGTCAAGCCGGCGCCGAAGGCGACCAGCAGCAGCTTGTCGCCCTGCTTAACGCGGCCCGCGGCCACGGCCTCAGACAGCGCCAGCGGGACTGAGGCGGCCGATGTGTTGCCGTAGCATTCGACGTTGACGAAGACTCGCTCCATCGGGAAGCCGAGTGACTTGGCCAGCCCCTCGATGATGCGGATGTTGGCCTGGTGGGGCACCACGAGGTCCAGGTCTTCGAGCTGCAGGCCGGCCTTGGCCAGCGAGGCGTGCGAGGTGGAGCCCAGCGTCCGGACGGCCATCTTGAACGTCTCGGGGCCCTTCATCTTCATGTAGTTCTCGCGAGCCGCTAACGTGGCGTCGCACGACGGCCGAGCGGCGCCACCGGCGGGCAGCCAGATGAGGTAGGCGCCAGATGGGTCTGTGGTCATCTCGATGCCCATCGTTCCACCTGGTTCGTCTGAGGCCGACAGGACGGCCGCTCCGGCGCCATCGCCGAAGAGGAGGCAGGTGGCGCGGTCGGTGAAGTCGGTGGCGCGGCTGAGCGTTTCGGCGCCGATGACCAGCACGTGCTTGGCGAGGCCGGCGGCCACGTAGGCATGGCCCGTGGCGTAGCCATACACGAAGCCGGAGCAAGCGGCGCCCAGATCGAAGGCCGCGGCACGCTTGTTGCCGATAGCCTGCTTGACCAGGGCCGCGGTAGACGGCATCGGGTAATCGGGCGTGAGGGTGCCGACGATGATCAGGTCGATGTCGTCGGGCTGCAGACCGGCCGTGGCGATGGCTCGCAGGCCGGCAACCGCGGCCATGCTCGCGGTCGTCTCATCGGGCCCGGCGATGCGGCGTTCGCGGATCCCCGTCCGGGTCACGATCCATTCGTCGTTGGTGTCCACCATCTGCTCGAGATCGGCGTTGGTCAGCCTCAGGCTGGGTGCGTAGGCGCCCCAACCGGTGAGGTGGACCCCCGACAAGGGGCGCGGCATTACGGCTCCACCTCGATCAGGGGCGACTTCGCCTTGACGAGCTTGCCTGTCTCAGCGACGAGACGGACGACACGCCCGGCCTGGTCTGACTTGATCTCATTGAAGAGCTTCATGGCTTCGATTAGGCCGATCACCTGGCCCACGGCCACCTGCTGCCCGACCGTCAGGAAAGGCGGCGAGCCGGGTGACGAGGCACCGTAGTAGACGCCGGTGAGAGGCGCCTTGACGAACCTGGTGTTGGAGGTGGGGGCGGGAGCGGGGGCCGAATCGGTGGAGCCGGCCGGGGCCGGACCGGCAGACGCCGCGCCGCCGGCTGGGACGAGCGGATGCGCCTGCAGCGCCGCGGGCTTGCGCAGAATGATGCCGGTCTCGCCGGACTCGACCTCGAGTTCCATCAGGTCGCTGCGCTCGAGGAGTGAGCCCAGGCGGTCTATCAGCTCCAGGAGAGACGCCGTCTCCGCGGACATCGGCGCCGCGTCGGCGGGCTTGTTAGTTGGCTCTGGCTGGCGATCGCTCATGTGGGCCCTCACTCGGCCCAGCGCCGGAGAACCAGGGCGCTGTTCTGGCCGCCGAAACCAAAGGAGTTCGAGACCGCAATTTCGATCTCACGCCGGCGGACCACGTTTGGAGTCAGGTCCAGGCCGGCCGCGGCTTCGTCGGGATTCTCGAGATTGATAGTCGGCGGAATCAGTCCGGTCCGCATGGTCATGATCGTGGCGATGGCCTCGATAGCGCCGGCGGCACCGAGAGTGTGGCCGAGCATGCTCTTATTGGCGGTGATGCTGACCTGGCCGGCCCGCTCGCCGAAGAGTGTCTTGATCGCCTCCAGCTCGCGCGGGTCGCCCTCCGGTGTGGACGTGGCGTGGGCGTTGACCATCTCCACGTCGTCGACGCTGAGGCCCGCCTTCTCGAGTGCGCGGCGGATGGCCCTGACGGCTCCCGCCCCACCGGGCGCGGGCAGCGTGATGTGCATGGCGTCGGCCGTGGCTCCGTAGCCGATGATCTCGCCGAGTGGCTCCGCGCCGCGGGCTCGAGCGTGCGCGAGCGACTCCAGGACGAGCACGCCCGCACCTTCACCGATGATGAAGCCGTCGCGCCCTTTGTCGAACGGCCGCGAGGCGCCTTCCGGATCGTCGTTGCGGGTGGAGAGGGCGCGCATCGCGGCGAAGCCGGCCACCAGAGCCTCGTGGCCGGTAGCCTCGGTCCCACCCGCGAGCATCACGTCCGCGTCGCCGCGCCGGATCGTCTCCCAGGCCTCGCCGATGGCGTGGCCGCCCGTGGCGCAGGCGGAGACGACGCTGAAGTTGGGTCCCTGTGGGCCGAAGACAATGGCGATCACGCCGGCCGCCAGGTTGCTGATCGCCATGGGGATCAGGAACGGCGACATGCGGTCGGGGCCCTTCTCGCCCATGAGCAGGATCTGTTCGGCCAGGGTGCGGATGCCGCCGATGCCCGTCCCGACAATGACACCGGTTCGTTCGGCCAGCTCCCCTTCCAGGTGCCGGGGCAGGCCGGCCTGGTTCATCGCCTCGTGGGCGGCCACGAGAGCGAGCTGGACGTAGCGGTCGTTGCGCCGCTGCTCCTTGCGATCGAGAAGAGAGGACGGGTCGAAGTCTTTGACCTCGGCCGCGATCCGGGTTGTCAGGCGCGACGGATCGAACTGGGTGATGGGGCCGACGCCGGACCTGCCGGCGATCAAGCCCGCCCAGGTGGACGGCACGTCGTTGCCGAGCGAGCTGAGGG
>JAYUDR010000015.1:0-43501 GCA_043739665.1 Chloroflexota bacterium | reverse complement strand
GGGACGACCTCGATCTTCTGGTGACCGATGTCGTGATGCCCGACTTCGACGGGCCAACCATTGCCGCCGCCCTTACGTCGAGCCGGCGCTCCCTCAGGGTGCTCTTTATGTCGGGCTATCCGCGCGACCGTGAGGAAGATCTCAGCGGGGCCTTGGCCGAAGGGGCCCTGCTGGCCAAGCCGTTCACGCCTCGGGAGCTGTGCGATGCGGTCAGGCGTGCGCTGGACCGGCCGCCGCGGGTCGAGGTGCTCGTTCCTGGGCGCATTGAGAAGGGCTCGGAAGCACCGTCCAACTAGGTTGGGTCGCGCCTGCGGCGAAGGCCCACGAACGGACCGTTCTAGCTGATGGCGACGACGTGGATTACATCGACCAGTACGAAGATGGCGGCCATGATTGCTGCGAGCATGCCGCCCACGAAAACGATGCGGCGGAGGTCCCGCACGAGGTAGTCGTACTCCTTCGCAGCTCGGGCAGCGAGAAGGCCCTGTCCGCCGGCGTGGCCGGATCGGGTCGGCTCGATCTTGGCCCGGTCACGCGCGCGGGCACGGTCTGTGTCGGCGACGCGTTCGCGAGCGACGATCTGCGACTCAAGCTCGGCCGCACGGGTTTCGTCGTCGCGAGAAAGGCTGTCGGTGGGCCGGCTGACGGGCTGCAATTGGGGTCGGGCGGACTGCCGCTGGCCAGGACGGTTTGATCCGCGAGTGCGCTTGGCCATGATGGGTGAACGGCCTCCGTTGGCTCAGTCGTGGGCAGACGCGGGGCAGGCGTCGCCGGTCGGTTCGATAGGTCTAGCCCAGCCGTGAGAATAGCATTACGCGGCGGATCGAGGTGGCGCGGAGCCGCCGTGCGTCGCCGGCTGGTAGACTCCGGAACGATTGAGCGGAGGCAAGTGTGTTCGACATAATCGGCAACAACCTGGCTGCCATATTCATTTTCCTAGCCGGCATGTGTCTGCTGGTGATCGTGATGCTGCAGTCACTGCAGATCAGCCGGATGAAGCAGCGGATCGACATGCTCACCGGCGGTGCGGAGGGCGACCTCGAGGCCGTGCTTGGCCAACACCTTGAGACCGTCCACGAGGTGGGGCAAGACCTGGACGAGTTGACGGCGCGAATGGCCGTGCTCGAGAGTGCTGGCCGCCACCACTATGCCCGCCAGGGGCTGGTGCGCTTCAGCCCGTTTGAGGACACGGGCGGCAATCAGAGCTTTGCGCTCGCCCTCCTCGATGAATCTGACGACGGACTCATCATCAGCAGCCTTCACTCGCGGACAGGCACTCGGATCTATGCCAAGGTCGTCACCAACGGCAAACCAGATGCCACGACATCGCCGGAGGAGACTCAGGCGATCGATGAGGCCCGTGACAGGAGCGGCGCCGGAGCGGTCGCCAAAGGTCGCGCGGCTGCGAGCCGGACCAAGGCCGCCGCCGCTGCCGCCGTGGCCAGGGCGGCCGTGACCGCGGTCACGGACAACGCTGCCGAACCGAAGCCGGCCGCTTCGGCCAGGGTTGCACCTGCCCCGGCTCAGGGCAAGGCAGCCTCGTCCCCGTTCAGGGCTAACCCGGTTCCGGTTGTTCCGGCCGTCCCCGTCCAGGAAATATCCGAACGGCCAGCCACCGAGCGGGTCCAAGGCCAGGTCAAGTCCACGATCTTGGGCCAACCGGGCGCTGAGTCGGAAAAGGCCGGCCGGAAGCCCGGTCGTCCTCCCGCACCTGAGGCGGTCGAACAGGCGGACAAGCCCGGCTCGTGACACGTGAGATGTCACGGGGGTCCGCGAGTCTTTCAATATGACGCGCCAGAGCCGCAAGGCATCCACACCAGAGCCGCAGCCGCTTCAGCAGATCCCAGTCTGGTGGTCGGAGCCTGAAGAAGGCGACGACGCGTCTGGGACACAGGAGGGAGTCTCGGCCCTGCTTGCCGGACTGAACGTCGAGCAGCGTCGGGCCGTCTGTCACGGCGGTGGACCGCTGCTCGTGGTCGCAGGGGCGGGCACCGGCAAGACCCAGGTGATTACGCGCCGAATTGCCTGGTTGATCGCGACACGCCGGGCCCGGCCGTCGGAGATCCTGGCCCTGACCTTCACGGACAAGGCCGCGGACGAGATGCAAACCAGGGTTGATCAGCTCGTGCCCTACGGCTACACGGACGCAGCCGTGTCCACGTTCCACGCCTTTGGCGACCGGCTCATCCGCGAGTTCGCCCTGGAGTTGGGCCTGCCCACAGACTCTCGGGTCCTGTCGCGGCCGGAGGTCGTCATATTCTTGCGGGAAAGGCTCTTTCGGTTCGATCTGGACGAATATCGTCCATTGGGCGACCCGACGAGGTTTCTTGGTGCCCTGACGACCCTCTTCAGTCGCTGCAAGGACGAAGACGTCGAGCCGCAGGCCTACCTCGAATACGCCTCTGCACTGGCGGCGCGGGCGGCGGAGGTTCGCGCCGTCGCGGGCGCTGCGGGCGGCGAGGCCGCTGGCGAGGACGCATCAGCGGATGAGTTGCGGGCCCTCGAGGAGGACGCGCGGCGCCAGACCGAGCTTGCAAACGCCTACGACCGCTACCAGACCCTGCTGCGGGAGGCCGGGCTCATAGATTTCGGCGATCAGGTGAGTCTGGCACTGCGGTTGCTGCGCGAGTCCCCGGCCGCGCGCGTCGAGCTTCAGCACCGCTACAAATACATCCTCGTCGATGAATTTCAGGACACCAACAAGGCCCAGTCAGAGCTGGTGCAACTGCTGGCTGCACTCCACGGCAATGTGACCGTCGTCGGCGACGATGATCAATCGATCTACAAGTTCCGAGGCGCGGCCATCAGCAACATCCTGGAGTTCAAACGGCACTACCCGCGGGCCCATCAGGTGGTCCTGCGGCGGAACTACCGTTCCCGCGCTCCAATTCTCGACACTAGTTACAGGCTGATTCGCTTCAACGACCCTGACCGCCTTGAGGTTCGCAACGGCATCGACAAGCGCTTGGTCGCCGAACGTGGCGGCCCGCAGTTACCGGTTCGCCACATGGTCTTTGCCACCGGCTCGGAGGAGGCGGACTGGGTCGCCCGTGAGATTGCCACTCGCGTGGTTGGTGGTGCGCGGCCCCGCGACTTTGCGGTTCTCGTGCGGGCCAACGCGGATGCCGACCCAATCCTCCGCAGCCTGAACCTGGCCTCTATGCCGTGGCGTTTCTCGGGGACGTCGGGACTGTATGCGCGGCCCGAGATCCGGCTACTGCTGGCCTTTCTCCGGGCCGTTGCGGACCTCTCGTCAAGCGTTGACGTCTATGCCCTGGCCGCCTCCCGCGTATACGGCCTGGGCGGGCCGGACCTGACGGCAATCGTCAATTCGGCGCGTCGCCGGAACCGTTCGCTCTGGGAGGTCATCGAGGAGCTGACCCAGCAGCCCGGCCTATTGCGACTCGGGCCGGACACGCGAGCCGCAATGGAGCGGCTGGTCGCCGACCTACACAAGTTCACCGACCTCGCCCATGCGCGCCCCGCGGGCGAGGTGCTCTATGAGTTCCTGAGGGATAGTGGCCAGCTGTCGCGACTGGCGTCCACGGACACGGTGGCGGCTGAGGAGGCGCTCCAGAACATCGCCCACTTCTTCGAGATCATAAGGGCCCAGTCGGATGTCGTCCCGGACGATCGGGTCGTCTTCGTGGCCCGTCACCTCCAAACGCTCATCGACGCTGGCGACGACCCCGCCACGGCGGAAGTAGATCCGGACGCCGATGCGGTCGCTGTCTTGACCGTACACAAGGCTAAGGGCTTGGAATTCCCGGTGGTCTTCATGACCGGCCTGGTGGACGGCCGCTTTCCCGCCCGAACGCGGCGAGAGCAGCTGGCGCTCCCGGTCGCGCTCGTGCACGAGGTTCTGCCCGAGGGTGACGCCCGCGTCCAGGAGGAGCGACGCCTCTTCTACGTTGGCATGACGAGGGCTCGTGACGAGCTGCTGCTGACCCACGCGGCGGACTACGGGGGCAAGCGATCCAGACGCGTCTCGCAGTTCGTCCTGGAGGCTCTTGATTTGGCGGCCTCGGCTGCCGCAGGTGCCGCCGCCGACGTCGCTGCACACTCGCCGCTCGAGCGCCTGTCTGCCTTTGAGCCGAAAGCCGAGCCTGTCGGGCCGGGCAAGCCCAGCCGCGACCCGGTCGAAGGGCCGCTGTCGCTGAGCTTCTACCAGGTGGACGACTACCTGACCTGCCCGCTGAAGTACAAGTACGTTCACGTATTGCGAATCCCGATCGCGCCTCACCACGCGATCGTCTACGGCTCGGCGCTGCACAAGGCGGTGCAGGAGTTCCACCGCTTGGCGGCGCGCGGCCAGACGATGTCGGAGGAAGAGCTGCTCGCGGCGTTTGGCCGGGCCTGGTCAAACGAGGGGTTTCTCACTCGCGAGCACGAGGAAGCGCGGCTCGAGGCGGGGCGCGCCGCGCTGCGAAGGTTTCGAGAAGAGCAACTGCGGCCCGGGACGGTCGTGCCGGCTTACGTGGAGCGTGAGTTCAGTTTCCTCCTCGACGGCGACCGGATCCGCGGGCGCATGGACCGAGTTGACATCGAGCGACTGCCGGCAGCGCCGGCGCACGACGGGGTGGGGGAGCGCCAGCAAGCCGACGAGATCACGCCCGCCTTGCCGGGCCTTTACCCCGAGCGGGTGACCATCACCGACTACAAGTCAAGTGACGTCCGCGATCCGGTGCGAGCGCGTGAACGTGCCCGAGATTCCCTGCAGCTTCAAATCTACGCCATGGCCTACCAAGCCGAGACTGGCCGGCTGCCGGACGCCCTGCAGCTGTGGTTTCTCGAGTCGGGCCTGGTGGGCCGCGTCGAGCCTGAAGAGAAGAGGCTGGACAAGGCCCGCGAGTCTATTCGTCAGGCCGCGGTTGGTATTCGCGCCCGCCGATACCAAGCCACGCCAGACTACATGTCGTGCGGCTACTGCGCCTTCCGCGACGTCTGCCCCGCGAGCGCGGCCAAATGATTGACGGACTCGAAGCAATCACGTTCGACTTCGGCAATACGCTCGTGCCGTTTCCGCCCGGCCCGATGGCGAGGGTTGTCGAGGTTACGGCGGCGAGGATGAGCTCGTTCACTGGGCGCCCGGCAGATCAGGTCGTCAGGGTCTGGGGTGAGGAGCGTCTGCGCCAGTTCGCCGAGGACGTTCCCGACGGACGCGAGGCGGACATGGAAGTACGCGTGGTGCGTGTGCTCGCCCGTCTCCGGGGCTGCCAAGCTCCGCCCAGCTCCGTACGCTGGGATGACGCCAGCATCGCGTCGTACTCCAGCCCGCGGGAACTCGAGGCGATCCTGGACGCCTACGCCGACGCCTTTGTTCAGATGACGGCCGTGCCGGTGGGGATCGGTCCCATGCTCGAGCGCCTGGCTCGGTCGTATCGGATGGCCATCCTGTCGAACTGGCCGCTGGCCCTCGCCGTCGACCGCTTCGTGGAGTCTGCCGGGTGGCGGAGACATTTGGCCGCGGTCGTGGTCTCACAGCGGGTCGGCGTCATCAAGCCTGGAGCGGCGATCTTCCAGGCGGCAGCGCGGGAACTGGGCGTGCCATCGGGGTCAGCAATCCTGCACGTGGGTGACGATCCTGGTGCGGACGTGGTGGGCGCCCAGGCACTCGGATGGCGAGCGGCCCTGGTCCGGGTCAAGCCGGAGGACTCGTCGCTGCCCGTCGCGCCTCCGGTAGATGTGGTGCCGGATCTGGAGCTCGACACGGTCTTGGACCTCGAGGCGGCCATCGGCCTGCAGACCGACCTAGCTACTCCTTAGACTGACGCACGATGCAAGCCAGGGACCGCTTCTGCAACATGCTGTTCATCGCCATGGCGCTCGTGGTCTGGGTTGCGGTAGCCCAGGTTGTCACCACGACGTATCCGCGCGATAACCCGACGACCGGCCTCGTCGGGGCCGGGTTCATCGGCTCCGCCTGTGGCCTGACGGCCGTGCCTCTTTTCTGGCTCGTGCCCTTTGCCCGACATCGGCGCATCGCGCTGCTGGGCGATTGGGGTCGGGCCATCCGGCGAGGTTCGTGGGTGGCGGCGGTAGTGGCGCTGTTTGTGGCGCTTCGGCTTCAGGCCGTTCTGAGTCTTCCCATCGCGGTCTTCGTGGTGGTTTTGGTGCTGCTGGCAGAGATCACCCTCTCGATGGAGCGTTAGGTGCCGTGCCGGCAGGCGGCGCCAGGTTCGAGCGGGCGGCAGCGTCGTTGCCGCCCGTGCGTCGTGGCCCTAACCGGCCCTGGTTCGGACCGGATAACCTGTATGCGATGATCGAGTCTCGACATGATCCCAGCACAGCCGCTTCGTTGGCTCGCCTCTACGACGTGGACCTTCTCGACGATCCGGGCGATGTGGACCTTTACCTGGCCCTGGCTTCTCGCACGGGCGGACCCATCCTGGAAATCGCCGCCGGATCTGGACGCGTGGCCCTGCCGTTGGCCAAGGCCGGCTACGACGTCACCCTCGTAGATATCGACGCCGGCATGCTTGCCCGGGCCGGGGCGGCGGCTGGCAAACTCGACCCCGATGTGCGCGCCCGACTCGACTTCGTGGAGGACAACCTTGTCGGCCTTAACCTGCCCGGAGGTCCCAGGTTCCGTCTGGCCATCCTCGCCCTGAACTCGATCTTGTTGCTTGGCTCGCGCGAACTTCAGGAGCAGGCGCTAAAGACGATGGCCCGCCATCTACTACCGGGCGGGCTGGCAGTGGTCGATTTGTGGCTGCCGAGCGCGCAGGAACTGGCCCACTACGACGGCCGGCTCAGCCTTGAGTACGTGCGCACCGACCCAGAGTCCGGGCTGATAGTGACCAAGAGCGCCGCAGCGCAGTACGAACCCGCCGCCGGTCACGTCAATTTGACGGTTATCTACGACGAAGGCGAGCAGGGCGGCCCTACTCGTCGCTGGCTGCGCGAGGATCGCATGACGCTACTCAACGCCGGCGATCTGCGCTCCATCGCCGAGTCTGCAGGGCTCGTGGTGGAGGTTGTGGCGGGTGACTACGCCCTGAATGCGGTATCGGCCTATGACGACCGGGCCATCCTCGTAGCGCATCGGCGGGGGAGACCCGCCGCGCGACCTTGATATAGTCGGGTCGTGGCTACACCTAACTCGATTCGCCTGCTAGTCGCGGAAGACGTTCCGCAGGTAAGCCAGCACGTCCGAAACCTCCTGAGCAGCCAGTCGCAGGTCAAGCTGCTTGAGGTGCTTAACGACGGCTCCAAAGTCGTCGAGGTGGTCAAACAGCTCCGCCCCGACGTCGTCATGGTCGACCTGCTGCTACAAGGCAAGGTGAAGGGGCCGCAACTCATCGAAAAGCTGCGGGACTCGGGCCTTCAAGTTCCGGTCGTGGTCCTGACGGTTCCACAGCATCCACTGGCTCGAGACCCCGGCAGGGGCATCGATGCGGTACTGACGCTGCCCTTCAGCGGCTTCGAGCTGGTCAACACCCTGAGCCACGTGCTGGCCGACCGCCAGTCTCGGTCATCGGGCGCCTGCCGCGTCATCTCGGTGTTCGCCCCTAAGGGCGGCGTGGGGAAGACGACGATCGCCTTCAACTTGGCCGTGTCGCTCTCCCAGTTGGGCGTGGCCACGGCCCTTATCGACGGTAGCTTGCAGTACGGCGACCTGCGGGCGCTGCTCAAGGTGCCCAGCGACGTCCCGTCGATTCTGGACCTGCCCACGGATCGGGTCCAGGAGTCAGACCTGCGCGACGTGATGTGGCGGGACCCCGCTGGAATCGACATCCTGCTTGCTCCACCGCGCGTGGAGATGGCGGAGATGGTCAACGCGCGCGACGTTGAAAAGACTATCTCGCTGCTGCGGCAGCTATACGAGGCCATCATCATTGACACGCCGACCAATCTCTCGGAAATAACCCTGGCCTTACTCGATGCCTCTGACGTCGTTCTCTCGATCGTGACATATGACTCGACAACGATCCACAACACGATCGCGGTTGCTGATGTCTTTTTATCTATCGGCTACGCACCTGAGAAGATGCAGTACCTCGTCAACCGGTCTGACTCGAGTGGCGGCATCGGCCACGATGAGTTGGCCCGGGCTCTTGGCCGAAGGCCCGACTTTGAGGTTGTATCCGACGGGCGCCTTGTGGTCCAGGCCAACAACGAAGGTATGCCGTTCGTAGTCTCGAGCCCGGACGCGGCCGTCAGCCGCGACATCAGGCGCGTGGCCCAGACGCTTCTTGGCCGGCCCGCGGTCAACGCTTCGGTGAGACACTGAGGCGGTGTCAGACCCACGGCCCATCGGAGTGTTCGACTCAGGCGTTGGCGGTCTCACCGTCTTGCGGGAGATCCTGCGACGGTCGCCGTTCGAATCGACCATCTACCTGGGCGACAACGCCCGCGCGCCATACGGCGTTCGCAGCGACGACGAGGTCCGGCGGTTCAGCATTCAAGCGCTGGACGCGCTCGTACGACGGGACGTGAAGGCGCTCGTCGTGGCCTGCAACACCTCCACGTCCGTGGCCTTGGGCGATTTCCGCCGTCGCTACGACCTGCCCGTGCTGGGCGTCGTTAGGCCGGGAGCGGCGGCTGCAGCGCTGGCAACACGTAACCGACGTGTGGGCGTCATTGCCACCCCGGCAACCGTCCGCTCGCGGGCTTACTTCAACGCGATTAAGGACGAGAATCCGGCCATCGAGGTGTACGAACACGCTACGCCGACGCTGGTGCCGCTTGTGGAAGCGGGCATCCTGAGCGGCCCCGAGCTGGAGGAGGCAGTCCGGCTGGCCGTTGCGCCCCTCCTTGGAGAGCGCGACCAGGACGGCGAGTTCATTTTCCCGCTGCCGCCTTCGGCCAGAATCGACACGCTTCTCCTGGGCTGCACGCACTACCCCTTACTGACGAGCATCCTTCGCCACTCCGTGGGCGATTCCGTGGCAATCGTGGACTCGGCTACCGCTACGGCCTCGTCGTTGGCGGAGTTGCTCTCCGTAAATGCGCTGGAGGCGCCGGGTACGACTCGGGGCACGGCCGCCGATGCGGGCAGAGCCGGCCATGAGGCACCGGCTGAGACCGTGACCGTGCCCACCCATCTCCAGCTGACCACGGGCGACGTGGAGCTGTTCCGGGCTGTGGCTGAGCGGATGTTCGGCGAAGCCTTTCCGGACGTGCAGGCAGTAGAGCTGAAAGCCGGCTTGTTGTGAGCGAGAGCTCGGGCCCGGGCCGCTCGGGAGCCACCGGCAACTCGGCGCCGAAAATTCCGGCGGGAACGTCACGAAGCCACTCTGACCCCGGTGCCCCCCGACGTGGCGTAAATCGGCCAAGCTGGCGTCGCGACCTGTTCCTGCAGGCGGGGTTCCTCGTTGGCGCTGCCGCCGGTGCCACAGTTACCGTGCTGGGTCGTCGTGCCGAGCGGTCCGCTCGACGCGGCCTGATTGACTGGCGAGTGGCGGAGCGGGTGGCGGCGGGACGGGTCCATCGCGCGCCCGGCACGCTGGATCCGATTGAGTTGCGGCGAGCGGAGCCGATCTACGCCGCGGCCATGTTCGACATTGTTCCGGCCCTGAGCCGCGCCCTGGATACAGAACTGCCCGGCATCGTCGAGCGCAGCGGGGTCGTTGATCGCGAGACTTGGGTGCATGCCAATGTGGCAACTTTCGCCGGCCTCATGAGCAAGGTGGAGGCGGGCCTGCTCGACCAGGTCGTCCCGCCCGGGGCCGGCCTCATAAAGGCGTCGATGGCAATCGCCAATCGCGTGATCACGACGCGCCAGGTTGGTTACTTGCTGGGGTTCCTGGGCCAGCGCGTACTCGGCCAGTACGATATTGCGATGCTCTCGGCCGAGTCAACTCCCGGGCGGCTGTTGTTCGTCGACGAGAACATCCGCCGGACGGCGGCGGCCCTGGATGTGCCGCTGAATCCGTTCCGCACCTGGATTGCCCTGCATGAGACCACGCATGCCTTCGAATTCGAGGCCCACCCGTGGCTGCGGCCGTACCTCGCGGAGCGGCTGGAGCGGCAGCTCACATCGCTGTCGTCGAGCACGTCAGGCCTGAGCCGCGATGCCCTTGGGCGGCTCGGCCGAACCTTGCGTGGCGCCGCTTCGGGCGAGAACTGGATGGAAGGCCTGATGGCCGATGAGCAGCGTCGCGAGTTCCGCGAGATCCAGGCCGTGATGAGCCTGCTGGAGGGTTTCGGTGATTACATGATGGACGAGGTCGGGCGCGATCTCGTGCCGGAGGTCGAGACGATCAGTGCCAGGTTCCATGCCCGCCGTGAGCAGCGGACGTCCTTCGAGCGCGCGATGATGCGAATCACCGGTATGGATCTCAAGATGGAGCAGTACCGTAAAGGCGAGGAGTTTGTAGCGGCAATTGCCGGGACCGGCGGAGCGGTGGCGTTGCGGAAGCTGTGGCTCGGACCGCAGACGCTGCCGTTACCTGAGGAGATCGACCAACCGTCACTTTGGCTGGCACGGGTCATGCCCCTGCCTGAATCTGCAGCCGTCTGAACAGTGGAGAGGCAAATGAGCGCAGGTGGCCTCGAAGTCTCGGGTCCAGGACATGAGCCGAGCGGTTCGCCGATGGCAATTGCCATCAGCCCGGTCCTCACCGGCCGCGACGCCTTCGGACACATGCGCGACATGATCCTGGGTGCGGCGCCCGGCTCGAAGCTGATCCCAGTCGATGCCGAGGGGTATGCCGACGAGTCGGTCGATGAAGTCGAGGTCCTGCTGAGAGGCTGGTCGCTCGGCGGCGATCCGCTCGATCGACTGGTTGGCCGGGCGCCCAAGATGCGCTGGATTCATTCGGTGTCCGTTGGCGTCGAGTCCGTTCTGACGCCCTGCGTTCTGCTGCGCGGCCTGACCGTTACGAACGGCCGGGGCGTATTCGACCGGCCCATCGCCGAATACGTCCTGACGATGATGCTGGCGATCTGCAGGCGACTGCCCGGGCTGCTCGAGCTGCAGCGCGAGCGAACGTGGCAGCCTCTCGAGGCCCAGGAACTCGGCAAGCAAACGATCGGGCTGATCGGCCTTGGCGGCATCGGCTCCGAGGTGGCGAGGCTCGTGAGGCCTTTCGGGGCCCGGGTGGTGGCCCTGCGGCGGCATTTGGACTCCGCCCCAGTCGACGGGGTCGAGGTACTGGGCGGACTTGAGGCGTTGCCGAAGCTGCTTGCCGTTTCGGACCTGGTGGTCCTGGCGTTGCCGTTGACCGGCGAGACCGAGGCGCTCATTAACGACGCCGCGCTGGCGGCCGCAAAGCCCGGCTCGTGGCTGATCAACGTCGCGCGTGGTGGACTCGTGGATGAGCGGGCGCTCCTGAGCGCTCTGCGCTCCGGCCCGATAGGGGGCGCGGTTCTGGATACGTTCCGAGACGAGCCACTACCTGAATCCTCGCCCTTCTACCGGTTGGCAAACTGCATCGTGACGCCCCACACGAGTTGGTCCAGCGCAGAAGCCCTGGGTCGCACCCTGGACGTCTTCTGCGAGAACCTGCGCCGGTATCGCGCCGGTGAGCAGCTGCTGCACGTGGTCGACGCGGCTCTGGGCTACTAGCTCTGCCGTTCCCAGCGCTCCGTTCGCCCGCTGCGGTGTGACCGACTAGCATGGGCACCGCACCGAACGTCTTGGAGGAGGCCACCAGCACATGCAGATCGCCATCGTCGGGCTAGCCGGCTCGGGGAAGACGACAGTCTTCAACACGCTTACCCGGGGCCATGCCCAGACCGGCGGTTACGGCGGCATGGAACTGCACGTCGGAACGGTGAAGGTTCCGGACGAGCGACTCGACAGGCTGGCGGAGATCTTCAAACCCAAGAAGATCGTTCACGCGGACGTCACGTACTTCGACCTGGCGGCACCGCCCGCCTCGACCGAGGGCCGAGTCGGCACTGAAGAGCTACCGGCCGATCAGCTGGCCCGCCTGCGCGAGGCCGATGCGTTGCTGCACGTCGTCCGGGCCTTCGAAGACCCATCCGTTCCCCACTCAGAAGGTTCGGTCGATGCGTGGCGCGACCTGGAGCGCCTGGACTTCGAATTCCTGATGTCCGACCTGTCGCTCGTCGAGAAGCGTCTCGATCGCCTGAAGGCCAGCGGACACCACGGCGCGCCTGCGGAGCGAGAGTCGAACGACCGCGAACTGCTCATTCTGACGCGGCTCCACGCGGCGCTGGTCGAGGGACGGCCGCTTCGCGGCGAGTCGATCGACGCCGACGAGGAGAAGGCGATTCGCGGCTTCCGCTTCCTGAGCCAGAAGCCGGTCCTGATATTGCTCAACGTCGGTGAGGCCGATTTGCCGCGCGAGGCCGAGATCGTCGACGGCATTGCGGCTCGGTATCAGCACGCCAAGACGCTCGTCGATGCGCTCTCCGCCAAAATCGAGATGGAGTTGGGCGAGCTCGAGTCGGAAGAAGCCACCGTTTTCATGGACGAACTCGGAATCGCGGAGTCCGGTCTGGCACGGGTAATTCATCTCAGTTACCGACTGCTAGGCCTGATCTCGTTCCTGACCGCCGGCCCGGACGAGGTTCGGGCCTGGCCGATCCCGGACGGCTCGTCATCCGTGGAGGCAGCCGGCGCCATTCACACCGATTTGGCCAGGGGTTTCATCCGGGCCGAGGTTGTTCAGTACGAGGATCTGCTGAACCTCAGGACCATGGCGGAGGCGCGCAAGCACGGCAAGCTCCGTTCCGAGGGCAAGACGTACACCGTCAAGGACGGCGACGTCGTCGAGATCCTCTTCAGCAAGTAGGCGGCGGGTTCGGGCCCGGCCGATGTGCTCACCGGCCCGGCGCGATCTCAGTTCGGCCGGGTATCGTCGCCGGGGAAGTCGACGAAGATGCCGCGGTAGTCGGCTCCCTCAGACTCGTCATCCTCGTCAGACTCGTCATCCTCGTCGGGATCCAGGCTGCCTAGGAAGTTGTCCGCATCGGCAGTCGATACGTTCACCGAAGCTGTCAGGCGTTCGTCAGAGATCGCAATGAACTCGTGGTCTTGCTCGAGCTCCTCGGCGATCGCCTCAATTAGCGTCCCGTGCGTGAATGTGTCCTGGACGCGGTGGCGGATCGACTGTACAAGCTCGAAGAATGACTCGGGGTACATCTCGTCCTCGCGGGCGAGAAGAAGCTCGGCGAAGACGTCATCGTCACCTTCGCGAAGTTCGTAATAGAACACGGCTCGACTCCAAGGAGGTGCCAGCTGGAAACCGGGCGAGTATACCCTCCATCACCCCACGACTCGGGCTACCGCCTTGACGTGGTGGTAGTAGGTGCTGCGTCGCGGGACCTGGCCCCGGACGATCCGCGTGGCTGGCGACTTGGCGGCGCGGCCACCTACTGCTCTCTGGCGGCAGCTCGCCTGGGGCTGCGTGTCGGCTGCCTGTTGGGCGTCGATGGCGAGGCCACCGATGCCGCCGAGCTGGACCTACTCAGAGATGCTGGTGTGGAGTTGCGGCTGGTGCGGTTGGACCGCGGTCCGGTCTTCGAGAACCTGAACATTGATGGCCATCGGCGCCAGCGCTGGCTCTCCAAGAGCGACGAGATCCCAGTTTCGGCGTTGCCTGGCGCGTGGCTCGGGGCGGCCGGCTGGCTCCTGGTGCCGGTGGCCGGGGAGATCGGCGAGGGGTGGGCGAGAGTCCCCGCGTCCGGTGCCCGCATCGCCGTGGGCGCGCAGGGGATGTTGAGAAAGTTCGCCGACGATGGCTCGGTCAGGCGCGTTGACCCGGGGCCGAACGCGCTCCTACGTGCTGCCGGGCTGGTCTGCGCCAGCCTGGACGACCTGAGGCCAGGAATGGAGTTGGAGCGTCTCCGTCTGCTCGCGACGGAGGCCGCCATCGTGCTCACGGCGGGGGCCGGGGGAGGCGTTGCCCAGCGGGGCGGCGAGGTGGTCCGGTATCGGGGGGTCGCCACAAACCAAATGTTGGACTCGACCGGCGCAGGCGACGTCTTCCTGGCCGCCCTGATGGCCGCGTGGCTTGTGACGGGGAAGCCGGCCACGTCCCGGGCGCTGCGTTTCGCCGCGGCCGCGGCTTCGTGCGCGGTTGAGGAGGTGGGTCTGGCCGGCGTCCCCACGCGTGCCCAAGTGGCTGAGCGGTTGCGATCAGCGGCGCCCGCGGCCTAGAGGCTCAGCCGCTCAAGTCGCCGAGCGAGGCGCGCGCGCCGCTTCCAGAGATCGGCCTCCAGCGCGCGCCGCTGCATTGCGTTGCCGTGACCCCGAGCCCGACTCAACGCTAACAGGGCCTCGTCCGTAGCCGCCCATGCTCCCGCCAGGTCGCGCTCGCGATGCTCGCGCTCCTTGGACAGCTCGATCCAGCCGAGAGCTGCGAGTGGCCCGGGCGCGGTGGCGAGTCGGCTCCAGGCCACGCCTGCGTCGACCGGCCGCCCGCAGCGGCGCAGCAGCCGGGCCAGCTCAACCGTGGCCATGGCCACGTCTGGATCGCCCGCCACAACATCTCCGCCGGCGGTCTCAAGGCAGCTGAGAGCCTCGTCAAAGCGGGCCTCGTGACGAAACAGGCGAGCCAGGCGGACCAGGTCTCCCGGCGGCGCCCAGCGGCGCGTCTCGCCCTCGCCGTAGCCACGTTCCAGGTGGGCGAGGATCCGACCGAGCGTGACCACATCCTCGGCGTTGTGGCGGGCCACGACCCGAATGGGCGCGGCCGATCCACCCCGCAGGAAGGAGTGGTAGATGGCCGGGATCTCCCAGGCCGGCACGTCCGGGGCGCGGTGCCGACGCAACAGGTGGCGTTCCACGGTCTGGAGCCGCGCGTCTGGGAGGCGGTGACGGAAGAGGCTTCGAACGAGCAGCAGAAGGTCCAAATGTCCGTTGAGCGCTGGAGGCGTGCGGCGCCCCATGCGGTAGCGCGTTTCCAGTAGTGGCCAGTCGAAGGCGCGGCCGTTGTAGGTCACGAGCCAGGCGTCGCTCGGAATGAGGTCCGTCAGCGCATCCAGCAGGGCCCCTTCCTCAGAGTGATCCGGCAGGGCGAGCTGGAGAAGACGCAGCCTATCGCCTTCCCACCAGCCCAGGCCGACGAGGAATGCGACCGTGCCGGCGGCGCTTCCTAGGCCGGTCGTCTCGGTGTCCAGGCAGACCAGGGGAGCATTCGGGCCCGGCATTCGGGGCAGGCCCGCCAGTCTGGCCCGATCGATGGGGAGGTAAACCGGCCGCAACTCCCGCCGTACATACCAGCCATGGGGCGTCTCGACCGCGTCTCCGTCGAGGGCCTGGGCGAGGCGCCGAGCCAGAGCCGCCGCGTCCACAGCGCCCGCACCCTGCCACACCGGCCGGGGCGGGGCGTACGCATCCCCGGCGGCAACGATGGCGGCAATCTTGCGCCTGATGTCCGGGTCAGTTTCGCCCGCACGATCCGTCTGTTCGGTCAGATTGCTCCGCTGGGTCCGCACGAGGGCAGCTCTGTCTCGGCGCAGATCCTCCAGCCGGCGCCCCAGCCTGGTCCCATCGACGGTCATGCGGCCGCTTCCGGCACCGCCGTATGCGCTGCCGCTGAGTCCACTGGGTGCAGTGCCGCCAGCAACCGCAATGCCAAAGCCTTGGCGTTTAGTTCGGGCTCCAACCGCGGCCCCGTGCAGGCCGGGCAGCCGCTCAGGCAGCCGCATCCAGCGATGAGATCGGCGGCACCCGCGACCAGTTCGCCGTGGCGGTCGTGGAGTCGCTCCGAGAGGCCGACGCCACCGGGGACCGCCTCGTAGAGGTACACCGTGGGGGAACCGTTGTGAGGCGAGCGGACCTGACTGACCAGACCCAGATCACGTGGGTCGACCATCAGCAGGACGGCCGCCACCGCCTGGATGGCCCGCCCGACTCCGAGCAGTGCGACGTCCAGATCTGCTCGGCGCCACCCTTCCGCCGCGGATCCGAGCATCAGCCAGTAGGCGGTCGTCTGGAGTTCGATCTCCGGCAGGTGGATCGGGCCCCAGCCCAGGTTCTCATCGGTCCCAAACTTGAGCTTCTTGAACATGCTGACCAGGCTCGAGACCATGACCTCGCCATGAGCGCTGTGACCACCAGCCACCGGAGCCGAGGCGAACGTCTCGAGGGGCTTGAGCGTGACCGCCCGATCGGCGTAGGTGTAGTGATCGGCGTCGACCCGGCGGACATAGGCCTTGCGCTCGTCCCAGTCCAGTTTATCGACATGGAACTGGGCCGACTCGTGCAGGTAGATCGCGTCTTCGTGAACGAGCGTTTGGGCTGCGAAGATGTCCACCTCGCCGATGACTCGCGGCCGATCCGGCGTCGTGTCGATGATCACCACGTTCTCCCCGGCGGCGGTGCGCAGAGAGACTGACGAGGCAGGGAAGTTATCGCTCGACCAGTACCAGCGATCGTCGCCCGCCTGACGCACCAGGCCTTCCTCGGCCAGAAATGCAAGCAGGGGGGCCGCTTCCATGGTCCCGAATCGTTCACCCGGTTCGAATGGCAACTCGAAGCAGGCCGCCTTGAGATGGCCCAACAGGACATGCAGGTTGTCCGGATCGAGGCGGGCCTCCTCCGGCGGCGAGTCGAGCAGGAATTCTGGATGCTCGACGACGTACCGATCCACCGGCCCACCGCCGGCGATGAGCACCGACACACTCGTGCCCTGGCGGCGGCCGGCGCGGCCCATCTGCTGCCAGGTGGCGGCGATCGAACCCGGATATCCGGCCAGGATCGACACGTCAAGCTGGCCCACGTCCACGCCCAGCTCAAGGGCGTTGGTTGTAACCACGCCCAGCAACTCGCCGTCGCGCAGGCCGCGCTCCACGGCTCGCCGCTCGGTCGGTAGGTAACCGCCTCTGTAGCCACGGACTCTTGCCCGTGGTCCATCGCCCAGGCGCAGCGCTTCGCGCAGGTTGGAGAGCATCAGCTCAACGCCCATCCGTGACTTGCCGAAGATGAGCGTCTGGCGTCCTGCCTTCAGGAATGGGAGCGCCCACCGGGTGGCGAGCATCTGGGCCGATCCGCGCGCGCCGGTGGCGCGGTCCAGAAGCGGCGGCTGGACCATCAGGATGTGGCGCTCGCCCGACGGCGCGCCGTTCCGGTCCACGACACGCGCCGGGCGTCCCGTCAGCAAAGCCGCCAGCTCCCCCGGATTCCCGATAGTGGCGGAGCAGCACACGATCACCGGGTGGGAGCCGTAGTGGGCGCAGATGCGCAGCAGGCGGCGCAGCACGTTGGCCACGTGACAGCCGAAAAGGCCGCGGTACGTGTGCAGCTCGTCTATGACGATGATCCGAAGTTGCTCGAAGAGCTGGAACCACTTCGTGTGGTGAGGCAGGATTGCGGCGTGGAGCATGTCCGGGTTCGTGACCACGACCTGGCCCGCCGAGCGAATAGCGGACCGGATCGCGTTGGGCGTGTCGCCGTCGTACGTTGAGGCGTTGATGTGCAGGTCTGACGCTCGGCACAGCTCTCCGAGTTCGGTCACCTGGTCCTGGCCGAGGGCCTTGGTAGGGAACAAGTAAAGGGCTCGGGCGGTTGGGTCATCCGCCAGAGCCTGCAGCGTGGGCACTAGGTAACACAGCGACTTGCCCGAAGCTGTAGGCGTGACGACCACGACATCGTCGCCAGCCCGAACGGCCTCCATCGCCTCGGCCTGA
The DNA here is from genome assembly GCA_043739665.1 of Chloroflexota bacterium. Lineage (GTDB taxonomy): Bacteria > Chloroflexota > Limnocylindria > Limnocylindrales > CSP1-4 > Fen-1039. Next base: position 25,954 of record JAYUDR010000015.1, on the reverse strand, counting down.
TGGCGGTACAGGGCCGTCACGCCACGGCGGGCCAGGCCGGCCGTAAGACGCGGGTCTAGCCAATCCGGCATCGGAACGAAGTCGGCCGGGCGTGCCGACATGTGGGCGTGGTGGAGGACCCCACTCGACAAAGAAGGCTCGGCCAGAAGACCGTCCAGAACCGCTTGAACACCGGCCGGCTCGTAGTAGCGCATGGTGGACCTCAAACCGAACATACGTGCGAAAGGCACGGCCAGTGTAGCAGCGTCTGCAAACCTGAAACCGTGTTGACACGTCAGCTGCCCGCAGCTACGATTCACACATGCACGGAGACGACGCCGAGGAACCGCCTACCAACCTGGCGACGGCATCCTCCGGAACCGGCCAGGGACCGGTTCTGGCGTTCACTCGACGTCGCTTGGCAATGCTCGTTGCTGGCCTCTTTGCTTTGTGGCTCGTCGGCGTCTTTGCTCGGCAAGTGGGCGACGCCTCGTCGGCCGGCAACCAGGCCGATCAACTCAGGGCCCGGAACGTCGCCATGGAGCACGACGTCGCCTCTCTTGAACTTGAACTCAAACTGATCAAGGAGCCCGCCTTCGTCTCCCAGATGGCCCGCGGCTACAAACTTGGCTCGCCCCGCGAGATCCCCTTCGCAATCGATCCAAACGCCCCACCGCTGCCTTCTAACGCAGCCGGCTCGAGCGGCATCAAGCCCGAGCAGCCGACTCATGCGTCCAGCCCGCTCGACTTGTGGATGCAGGCTTTGTTCGGAACGCAGTAGTAGCCTCTGCGCGCTACGATCCGGCAAATCGAGGACGTCGGGTTCGATTCGATCTGGTTTCCAGACCCGGCTCAGGGCCTGGTCGAGGTGAGATTGGCGAGAAGGCCGGCGTTGCCTGTAGAATCTCGCCCGCGAGTCGGAGGCGGCGTTGGGCGGCTGGCCGATCTCGAGGCGGAGTAGCTCAGTGGTAGAGCAGGGGACTCATAAGCCCTTGGTCACAGGTTCAAATCCTGTCTCCGCTACCAAGGATCTCCTGGCGGCCCGGGCTGACGCTCGGGCCGTCGTTTCCAAGGCAATCGATGCGCATGCCGGGACGCCCAACGAGAACTCGAGTTGCGCCGAACCAAGGACCGTCAATCTAGGTCTTGACATATGAAGCCGTCTCGCGGCTTGCGACCCGGGGCCCCGGCTCCCGTCCGATGACTAGCCTTCAGCAAGTCAGTGGGCCCTCGGGCGTATACTGCGACGGCCGCTCGGCCTCGTACCGACAGCCACACCCGGAGGCTCTGTTAAACACTTGAATACGCGATTCATGCGCAACGGGATAGTAATGCTCGTCCTCGTTGTCGCCACGTCAGCTCTTCTTTACGCCTTGATCCAGCCCGCCCAGTCGTCGTCGAAGGCGTACTCCGACTTCTACGCGAATGTGACCTCGGGCAAGGTGGACAAGGTCTCCATACAGGATTCGACCATGAAGGTCACCCTGAAGGACGCGACAACGTACACGGTCCAGTCCGACCTGCCGGCCGAAGGCGAATTCGCAACAATCATGAAATGGCTGCAGGGCGCGGGCCTTCCGGTCACAGCAATCAAATACGAGCGAACGCCCCTGCCGGATACCGGCTGGCTCATGCTCCTTCTCAGCACGGCCCTGCCCATCGGGTTGGTTGTTCTGCTGATCTTCTTCTTCATGCGACAAGCGCAGGGGACCAACAACCAGGCTCTCAGCTTCGGCAAGAGTAGAGCCCGAATGTTCCTGGGGAACAAGACTGTCGTCACCTTCGGAGACGTGGCGGGCGTAGACGAGGCCAAGACAGACCTGCAGGAAATCGTCGAGTTCCTCAAGTACCCGGAGAAGTTCAACTCGCTCGGGGCGCGCATTCCGCGAGGTGTTCTACTGGTCGGGCCTCCCGGCACCGGCAAGACACTCCTCGCTCGAGCGGTCGCGGGTGAGGCAGGCGTGCCGTTCTTCTCCATCTCGGGCTCCGAGTTCGTCGAGATGTTCGTCGGCGTGGGCGCCAGCCGCGTGCGAGACCTGTTCGATCAGGCCAAGCGGAATTCGCCCTGCATCGTATTCGTGGACGAGATCGACGCGGTCGGCCGCCAGCGCGGCGCCGGACTGGGCGGGTCCCACGACGAGCGCGAGCAGACCCTCAACCAGATTCTCGTCGAGATGGACGGCTTCGAGACGAACACCAATGTGATCGTCGTGGCCGCCACAAACCGCCCCGATGTCCTTGACCCGGCACTTCTTCGACCCGGTCGCTTCGACCGCCAGGTCATCCTGGACCGGCCGGACCTTCGTGGTCGAGTTGCCATCCTCAAAGTTCACATCAAGGGCAAGCCGCTGGACAAGACCGTCGACATCGAGAACGTGGCTCGCAAGTCGCCGGGCTTCTCCGGGGCTGACCTGGCCAACCTGGTCAACGAGTCGGCCATCCTGGCCGCGCGCCGCAACCGCAAGACCATCGGGATGTCCGAGTTCAATGAGGCGCTGGAGCGGATCGTCGCCGGCCCGGAGCGCAAGAGCAGGATTATCTCGGACGCGGAGAAGCGGATCATCGCCATCCACGAAGGCGGCCACGCCGTCGTGCAGCGGGTTCTGCCTAAGTGCGACCCCGTCAGCAAAGTCACGATCATCAGCCGCGGCATGGCCTTGGGCTACACCATGGCTCTGCCCATGGAAGACCGCTATCTTCAGTCCAAGACCGAATTCGATGACAAGATTGCGGGCTTGCTCGGCGGCAACGCGGCCGAGCGCCTCGTCTTCGGCGATACCACGACCGGTGCCAGCAACGACATCGAAAAGGCCACGACTCTGGCGCGGCGGATGGTCACCGAGTGGGGTATGAGCGACAAGCTCGGTCCGCTCGCGTTCGGCAAGCACGATGAGATGATCTTCCTGGGACGTGAGATCGGCGAGCAGCGCAACTACTCAGACGATGTTGCCAAGCTCATCGATGAAGAGGTCCGGGCGATCATCGAGAACGGCTACATTCGGGCCACTCAGGTCCTGACCGAGAATCGGACGAGGCTTCTGGCTCTGGCCGACAAGCTGATCGCCGAAGAGACCGTCGACACGGAAGAGTTCGAGAAGCTGTTCAGCGACTTGCCGCCTAAGGAGAACCTGCACGGCATCAGCCTTCTGCCGACGGCGGGAAGCTCGACGTTCAGCAACCCGGCCGTGCCTCCAACGGCCGCGCCGACGCCTAGCCCAAGCCCCTCCTGAGGGGATCTGGCCGATACTTTGCCGGGCGTCCCCGGCTTTCGCAGGTGCGAATGCCGCAAGGTCGCCCGGTTTCTCTTTGCCGCGCCTGCAGCTCCATTGGCGGGCTGGTTACAATCGCCGCATATAGCCGCCACGTGCCGCAGAGCAGCATCGAGGAACCCCAATGGCCGACGCACGGACCCATGCCGTCGTTCGCGACGACGCCATCGAGCAATACCTCGATCGGACGGCGGTGCGGCGCCTCGAGAGCTTCAAGGACTTCCTGCGCATACCGTCGATCTCCGGGCTCCCTGCCCACGCGCCGGACTGCCGGGCCGCGGCTGAGTTCGTGGCGGCGGATCTGACGGCCGCGGGCATGGAGCATGTCGAGGTTTCAGAGACCGGTGGCCATCCCGTCGTTTATGCCGACTGGCTTCATGCCGCCGGCAAGCCCACCGTCCTCGTGTACGCCCACTACGACGTCCAGCCGGTGGACCCTCTCGACCTGTGGGAGTCGCCACCATTCGTTCCCGTCGTCAAGGACGGGCAGATGCTTGCCCGCGGCTCCTCCGACGACAAGTCTCAGCTTCACATGCACGTTCGGGCCATCGAGGCTCTCATGAACAGTCGCGGCTCGCTGCCGGTCAATTTGCGGGTCGTCTTCGAGGGCGAAGAGGAGGCCAGCTCGGTTCACCTCGACGCCTGGTTAGAGGCCAACAAGGACCGTCTGAAGGCCGATTTCGCGGTTATTTCGGACACGTCCTTCTTCGAGGGCAATCGGCCAGCCATAACTATCGGGCTGCGCGGCCTCATCTACTTCCAGCTGGACGTAACGGGCAGCAGCATCGATCTGCACTCGGGTGGCTACGGTGGCGCCGTAGACAACCCGATCAACGCCCTGTGCCAGATTGTGGCCGCGCTCAAAGGCCCGGACGGCCGAGTCACTGTCCCCGGTTTCTACGATGACGTCGTGGAGCTGACAGCGGCCGACCGGGAGACTTTCGCTGCCCTCGGTCTCGACGATGAGGAATACCGCGAGTCGCTCGGCGTGCCGGCACTCCACGGCGAGCCCGGTTACACGACCCTTGAACGAGTAGGCGCACGGCCGACCCTTGACGTGTGCGGCATTTGGGGCGGCTTCGAGGGCGAGGGCCCCAAGACGATCATCCCGGCGCACGCCCATGCCAAGATTAGCTGTCGGTTGGTGGCCGATCAGGACCCGGAAAAGATCTTCGAGCTTGTCGCCGATCGCATTTCCAGCGTGGCGCCCAAGTCGATCCGATACACGATCCAGAGACTCGGGGACGGCGGGCCCAGTCTGACGCCGGTAGACAGGCCCATCGCTCAGGCCGCCGTTCGAGCCCTGAGGGCGACCTTTGGCGTACAGCCGCTCTTCATCCGCGAGGGCGGTTCCGTGCCCGTGTGCGCGAGTTTCGAGTCTATCCTGGGCCTCTCAACGGTACTGCTAGGATTCGCGCCGCCCGATGGGCACTTCCACGCCCCCAACGAATGGATGTCCATGGTCAACTACGAGACGGGCATCAGGACTATTGCTCGATATTGGGATGAGGTAGCCGGACTCGATCATCTGTAGGGATCCGACGTCTAGGCTGGCTGGAGGCCGTTGTGACTACAACAGACAACCCGACAGAGCCCGAAGTCGCCGCCGAGCAATTGACCTGGCGGCTTGACACCGACAACGGGAGCATGGTCCCGCGTTCGGCGCTGGACGTGCTCGTCGACCTGAACGACAACATTGCCAGCGGGCGCTTCGGCGAGTACCAGCCGATTCCGCTGGGCTTTGGTCTACTCGACAAGACCATCGGCGGCGGCCTGCGGGCGGGCGAGCTGATGCTCATAGGCGGCGCCCAGGGCACCGGCAAGACCACGCTGGCCATGCAGATGGCTCGCAACGTGGCGTCGGGCGGTCAGGCAAACGTGCTGTACATCTGCTTCGAACACGAGGAGCAGTACCTCCTCAATAGGCTCGTGTCGATGGAGTCGGCCCTGGCGCATTTGCCCCACAAGACTGGCGCGATCACGATCCAGGATGTCCGCAAAGAGATCATGGCCTCGGGCATGGCCGAGAATCAGGGCGGCGCCGGCCTGACTGCAAACCAGCGCCTCAGGCCCAGCCTTGACCGGATTGCCCGGTATGGCCAGAACCTCTTCCTCCTGCGCGGTTCGCAGACGGCCAGCACGATCGACAATCTGCGCAAACTGATCCAGCAGCATCGCGTCCTATCGGGCGATCGGCGCCTCCTCGTCGTCGTGGATTACATGCAGAAGGTCCCGATGTATCCCGAACCGCCCACCGAGTCGGAGAAGGTTACGTTCGTTGTGAACGGCCTCAAGGACATCGCTCTGACTGAGCAAGTGGCCATGATCGCAGTTGTGGCGGCGGACAAAGAGGGACTCAAGGCGTCGCGGCTGCGCAACCACCACCTGCGCGGCTCCTCGGCCATCAATTACGAGGCCGACTCCATCCTGATCATCAACGACAAATACCACATCGTTGCGAAGGTCAACATCGAGTTCAATCCGTACCAGGCCCAGCGCTTCAGGGATTGGATCGTCCTGACTGTCGAGAAGAACCGAGGCGGAAAGGACAACATTGACCTCGAGTTCGAGAAGCACTTCGAGTATTCCTGCTTCGACCCAAATGGCCGGGCGGTCCAGGAGAAGCTCATCGAGGAACGTCTCTATAACGACTGAGACGCGCTCCAGATGAGTTCGAGCGACAGGAGTGAGGCTGGGCCCGTGCGCGCTTTCGGCCGTCCTCGTAGCGGCAGGTCGTTCGTCAGGCCACAGGACGATCCTCCCGGCACGAGCCGTCTGTTCATCGCCGTGCCCGTGGCGGAGGAGATCCGCGTCGCCGTCGGCAAGCTGATGGAGGAAGTCGCCGGCGGCCCGATCGCCGAGCGCGGCCCAGGGCAGCCGCGCTGGGTCAGAGTTGACGATCTCCATCTGACGCTCCGCTTTCTTGGCGCTACGCCGGACGAGCGGCAGGCCGAGATCGCCGCGGCTCTTGCGACCGCAGCCGCACATACGGTTCCCTTCCGCGTCGTCCTCTCAGGAGGTGGCGCATTTCCCAACGCCTTTGCGCCGCGTGTTCTGTGGATCGGAATTGCGGAGGGCTCCGAGGATATGGGTGCTATGGTCCAGCGCCTCAACGGGGAACTCGCCCCGCTGGGCTGGGCGGCTGAGACGAGGCCATTCACGCCCCACCTGACGCTCGCCCGCACGGATGGCGTGGCCGGCGCCGACGAGCGGGCCCGCGTCCTGACGCAGGCGGCCCGGGACCTGCGTCTGACGTGGCAGGCTGACCGGATCATCCTCTACAAGACTCTTGTTGGCCGAGGTCCGGTTCACTATGAGAGCCTCGCCGAGGCGCGACTGACGAACGGTTGAGCCACCGAGCCACCCTATCTCGGTCAACGCCTGCCGTCTGATCCGGCGTCCAATCAGGCCAGTTTCTCGGCCAGTCTTGCATGCCTCCCTCGCTAGCCGCTAGGCTTGCGCGGCCACAGTCGTGTTGGGGCGACCTCGGCGCCTTGCAACTTACGTCGCCGGCATACCCGGCGGGAGGAGTCAGATGGCCGCACGTACTCGTTTTACGCTGGGCGAAGAGCAGATCCCGAAGGCCTGGTACAACATCTCGGCCGATCTGCCCGTTCCTCAGTCACCAGCGCTGCACCCAGGCACTCACCAGCCTCTGGGTCCCGCCGACCTCGCCCCGCTCTTCCCGATGGCCCTGATCATGCAGGAGGTCTCGACAGAGCGGGAGATCGAGATCCCGGATCCCGTGCGGGACCTGTACAAGCAGTTCCGGCCGAGCCCCCTGGTGCGGGCCCTTCGGCTTGAGAAGGCTCTCGATACGCCTGCCCACATCTATTACAAGTACGAGGGCGGCAGCCCTGCCGGCAGCCACAAGCCCAACACCGCGATCCCGCAGGCCTTCTACAACAAGGAAGAGGGCATCAAGCGCATCGCCACCGAGACTGGCGCCGGCCAGTGGGGGAGTGCTCTCGCTCACGCCGGGGCCATGTTCGGCATTGAAGTCAAGGTTTACATGGTGCGGGCCAGCTACGATCAGAAGCCGTACCGCCGCATGATGATGGAGACATACGGGGCCAGCGTCGTCGCCAGCCCCAGCATGGACACGGCCGCCGGCCGTGCCATCCTGGCCGAGCACCCGGACAGCACCGGCTCTCTGGGCATCGCGATCAGCGAGGCTGTCGAGGATACGGTGATGCGCGAGGACACGCACTACTCGCTGGGCTCCGTCCTCAACCACGTCATGCTTCATCAGACGGTGATCGGGCTCGAGTCGATCAAGCAGATGGAGATGGCTGGCGAGGAGCCGGACGTCATCATCGCCTGCGCCGGCGGTGGATCCAACTTCGCCGGTCTGGCCTTCCCGTGGCTGGGCCAGACCTTCCGCGGCGGTCGCAAGTATCGGGTCATCGCCGTCGAGCCGGAAGCTGCGCCGAGCATGACACGCGGCCGCTACGCCTACGACTATGGCGACACGGCCAAGATGGCCCCGATGGTCAAGATGTACACACTCGGTCATGACTTCATCCCCGAGCCGATCCACGCCGGCGGCCTCCGCTACCACGGCATGTCGCCGCTGGTCAGCCTGCTCAAGCACGAAGGTTTCATCGAGGCCCGCAGTGTCCATCAGCGCCCTTGCTTCGAGGCGGGCATCCAGTTCGCCCGAACCGAAGGCCTGATCCCGGCCCCCGAGTCGAACCACGCCATCCGGGCGGCGATCGACGAGGCGCTGGTTGCCAGGGAAACAGGAGAGAAGAAGGTGATCCTTTTCAACCTGTCGGGCCATGGTTACTTCGATATGACGTCTTATCAGCGCTATCTCTCCGGCCAGCTCGAGGACTACGAGTATCCGGCGGCAGAGGTCAAGCACGCCCTGGAGGCCGTCGAGGCTTAACTCACACCTGGGCGAACATGAAAGTTTGGTGCGGGTCGCACAGGCCGCCGTCCCGGGCGGGGGAACTGGGCTCTATGGCGCGGAGCGACTAGAAGAGGCTGTCGTCCGACTTGGGCGGCTCGACCAGGCGGTGGCGAAGCGCGAAAGCGACCGCCTCCAGCTTGGAGTGGACCCGCAGCTTACCCATGATGTTCTGGACATGGGTTCGGAGTGTGTTCGGCGCAATGTAGAGGCGCTCGCAGATCTCGGGCGTAGATAGACCCTCGGTCAGCGCCTTGAGCACTTCCATCTCGCGGGGCGTGAGGGGTTCGATCTGGCGCCGCTCGGTGCCGCGCTCGCGGGCCGCGGCTACACGCTGGGCGATGCCGACGATTACTGATCGTGGCAGCAGCGTCTCGCCGGCGTAAGCCGCTCGCACCGCACTCACCACTTCATCAATGGCCCGATCCTTCGTGAGATAGCCGTCTGCCCCGGCCTGGATTGATTCCAGTACCGTCTCGTCGTCGGTCAGGGCGGTCAGCATCACGACCCGCGCGGCCGGCCAGCGGGCCTTGATCGCCCGAGTCGCTTCCGCGCCGGTTCCGTCGGGCAGCCGATAGTCCATCAGCACGACATCCAGACGCTCACGCGCCATGGCCTTGGCCTCCGCGACGCTGCCCGCAACTCCAGCCACGATGATGTCCGGTTCACGGCTGAGCATCTGCGACAGAGCTCCGGTCAGAAGCTGGTGGTCGTCGACGAGGAGCACTCGAATGGCTCGTGTCTCGCCGTACGATTCGGTCATCTTGCCCCTTTGATGGCACATCGCTGGGCGCCTGAGTGGCCCGCCTGGATCGACGGTCGAACTGCATTCTAATCGACGATTTGCCCAGTGCGCACTAATCCATTCGAGTGTCGCGCGCGATTTATGGGGTGCCTGACTGGGCCGGTTCTGCCCAGGCACGATCATTTGGGGCCGAAATGACCCTTTTCGGAGTCGATCGCCGACCACACAACGGCCCCCCGATGATCCTACCAACCGGACGCGGCGCGGCCATAATTGGGCCGTGCGAGTATCGATTGTTGGATTGGGACTGATCGGCGGCTCCATTGCTCGGGCCCTTCATGAAGGGAATGAGTCTGGACGGTGGCATATCACTGGCTGGAGTCGGAGCGCGGAGCCATTGCGTCAGGCTCTTGCGGACGGCGCGATCGACGCGGCCGCGGCCACTCTTGAAGACGCGGTCCGCGACGCCGAGCTCGTGATTCTGGCCGCGCCACCGCTGACGTGCCTCGATCTGGTAGATCAGCTCGGAGGTCCGATGCGCGGCGCGGTCTCCGAGGATTGCACGATGACCGATGTGGCCAGCGCCAAAGCGGCGATCGTAGCCCGTGCTGACGCCGTCGGGCTGCCCTTCATCGGCGGCCATCCCATGGCCGGCCGCGAATCAAGCGGCTACGGCGCGGCTACGCCCGACTTATTCGTCGACCGCCCTTGGGTCACGGTTATCGGCCGATACGCGCGGCTCTGCGACGGCGAGCGGATCGGCGAATTGGTCGAGGCCTGCGGTGCGATCCAGGTGCCGATGGACGCCGTCGCGCATGACAACGCGGTCGCGGCCATCAGCCATATGCCACTCATCGTTTCCGCGGCCCTGGCGGAGGCGGTGGCGGGCGGCCCCCTCGAGTATGAGCACGCGGACTGGCGGGCGGCCGAAGCGCTGGCGGCAACGGGCTGGGCGGGCATGACGCGGCTCGCCCGGGGCGACCCGGCGATGGGAGCCGGCATCGCCGCGACGAACTCGGCGGCCATCTCGGCCCGGCTGCGCGATGTGCGGGCGGCACTCGACGAGTGGATCGCCGAACTGGAGCGCGAAGGCGGGCCTGACTCGGAGGCGCTTCTGGCGCGTTTTGCCTCCGCTCGGCGGCGACTCGCGAACCCAGAGCGGGAATGACCGAACACGACGGCCCCCCCGAACTTGTCTATGCCGTTCCGCGGGACGTGCTTCTGGGCGATGCCGCGGCCTGGTTGGGGATGAAGTGCGATGGTGTCGTCGAGATCCTGGATCGAGCCCGAACCAGAGGCCGGTATTTGCCGCGCCCTGCGGCGGAGTCGGACCGCTCCCTCAAGCAGATCATTCCCTATTTGGTGCTGCGGGATGGCGATCGTATCTTCCTTATGAAGAGAACCAAGGCTGGCGGGGACGCTCGGCTGCATGACCACTACTCGATCGGCGTGGGTGGCCACCTAAACCCAGGCGACGACTCGATCCTGGGAGGGCTGGCTCGCGAGTGGCGAGAGGAGCTGGAGGCGGACTTCCTGCCCGAGTTCGTGTTCTTGGGGCTGCTAAACGACGACACTGTTGATGTCGGCGTCCATCACCTGGGCGTCGTCTACGTGGCCGACGCTGCCGGTCGAGAGGTGGGAGTGCGCGAAACGCACAAGCTCAGCGGGTCGTTCCAGCCGATCGACGTCCTCATGGACGTCTACGACAAGATGGAGACCTGGAGCCAGCTCGCCCTTGCTGCAGTCGTAGACTTCACAGCCGTGGAGCCACTGCCGGGCCGCGGTCCGGAACACGGGAGTCTCGAGCGAACCCATCGGCCAAACGACGAGTCACACCCATGAGCGACTCACCCGGGCCGCCAGCGGAGCGGAGCATGTTCGCGAAGGAAGCCTACGTAAGCGCCGAAGTCGTCCGGACTCCCGTGCAATCGGTCGCCACGAGAGAACTTGCCTTCGATAGGGCCTTTGTGACGGCGCTTGAGGCGGAATTGTCGATGGCCTACCGCCTGGCCGGCTACCTGATGGCGGACGCGGCCGAGGCTCAGGACGCGGTTCAGGAGGCGTCAGTTCGGGCTTGGCGAGCCTGGCAGGATCTTCGCGAGCGAGACCGATTCCACGCCTGGTTCAGCCAGATACTCGTAAACGTGTGCCGTACCCGGCTGCGCCAGCTGGGCAAGCGTCGGACGCTCGACGTGGACGATATGAACCTTGAGAGCGGCGACCCGTTCCGTGCCTCCCTGGCTCGGGACGCCGTCGGCCGCGCCCTCTCGGCCCTGAGCAATGAGTTGCGAATGGTCGTCATGCTTCGATACTGGGGAGAGCTTTCCCTGGCTGAGATTGCCGATCGCTTGAGTATCCCGATTGGCACCGTCAAGTCGAGACACCACGCCGCGCTCAAGGCGCTGCGCCGCCGCATAGAGCCGGTGGAAGGGGTTGCGAGATGAATCGCTTTGAACCACTCGACGATTCCGATGTCGAAATGGACCGGCTGGTGCAGGAGTTCGCGCACGGCAGCCGGACGCCAGAGTTGCCAGACGAGACGGCGGCATTGCCCTGGACGGTCCAGCAGGCGTCGCTGCGGGCCAGCATGTTCTCTCTCGCACCTGGGCTGAGAGCGGTCGAAGGTCTGAGACGGGCGGCCTTTGCCTTCGTTCGTCTGGGTGCCACGCTTGCGGTGGCAGGAACGTTCCTGCTTGTGGTGAGTCACACACACACGGGGGGGGCGGGCTCCGATTACATCATCACGCCCCAGCCAACTGCGCGACCGTCTGGCGTGGTGGCCGCACCGGATGCTCCCAAGGTTTACGTGGTGAAGGCGAGCGGCGTAGTCGACGACGTCATGGCCGACTACGTAAGTGGGGCCGTCAGGCGAGCGGAGGCCGATGGCGCCGCGGCCGTGATCATTCAGCTGGACACCCTGGGCGGCGCTGAGGTCCCGATGTTCAGCATTGATACGGCCTTACACGCCAAGATCCCAACGATCGTGTGGGTTGGGCCATCAGGCGCCAAAGCCGCGAGCGCCGGGACCTTCATCACCCTCTCGGCCAACCTGGCCTACATGGCTCCCAGCACCAATATCGGGGCGGCTTCGCCGGTTGCGGCGGGCGGTGGCGACATCGCCGTCGCCTACGGCCAGACCGAGGCGGACAAGGTCATGAAAGATGCCATTTCCGCTATCCGTGGCATTGCTCAGGAGCGTCATCCGGATGCGGTCGCATGGGCCGTTTCCACCGTGGAACACGCCGAATCGTACACGCCGCAAGAGGCACTTGCCGCCAAGGCAGTCAACGGTGTCGCCGGTTCCATCGACGAAGTGCTGGCTCAGGCTGATGGCCTGACGGTTACGACGGCGAGCGGCCAGGTCGTCCTGAACACAAAGGGTGCAACGACCGTCACCGTCAGCGAGGATGTGATTCAGGGTTTCCTGCACACGCTGGACGATCCCAACATCGCATTCATCCTGCTGGTGATTGGCGTCCTGTTCGTGGCGATGGAGTTCTTCCACCCGACGCTGCTGATGGGCCTCCTGGGAGCCATCTCCCTGGCCCTCTCTTTCTACGGCTCCGGAAGCTTGCCGCTAAACGTGCTGGGCGTGTTTCTTGTGGTACTGGGAATTGGAATGCTCATCCTGGAGACGGCCGTCCCAAGTCATGGCCTTCTGACGATTGGTGGCATAGCGGTCTTTGTCGTGGGAGCGGTGGCCTACTATGGCTCTCCGGGTCCGTATCTGCCAACCGTGGCCGTGGCCTGGCCGATCATCGCGGTCATGACCGCGGCCGCCGCTGCGTACGGGCTGCTCCTTGTTGGGACGCTCATGCGCATGAGACGCCAGCCGGTGCCGGTGGGTGCCGGACTCGTCGGCATAGACAAGGTCGTTGGACTCATTGGGGAGGTGCGTGCCGATCTGTCGCCCTTGGGCACCGTCTATGTTGGCCGCGAATCCTGGTCGGCCCGGACGAGAGATGGCAGCCCAGTTGGGCGGGACACGAAGGTCCTGATCATCGGCCAGGAGGGCCTGACTCTAATCGTCGAGAAAGCGGAATAGCGGTCCAGGGGACCGAAAGCACGACCGAATTGGTCGTTAGGCGGGCTGCTCACGGCAGCGCTAAATAGGAGGTACGGAGATGGACGGTGGCGGCGCGGTGCTGGTGGCTGTCGCTATTGTGGCCGGGCTTCTAATAGTTCTGGTCGCTCTATCGGTGAGGATCGTGCCTCAGTGGGCCAACATGGTTGTCTACCGCTGGGGCCAGGCTGGGCCGAGTCTAGTTCGTACCGCAGGACTTCGGTTCCTGATTCCGGTCGCCGATAAGGGCTTCATCGTTGACCTGCGTGAGCAGTTCATCGAGGTTCCGCGCCAGACCGCGATCACCAAGGACAACGCCCCGCTGGGCGTCGACTTCCTGATCTACTGGAAGATTGTCGATCCCCTCATGAGCCAGATCAACGTCCTCAACTTTGCAGGCGCCCTGCAGGGCGTAGCAGCGACCTCGCTCCGATCCGTCATCGGCGACATCCCGCTTGACGATGTCCTGTCGCAGCGGGAGAAGATCAATGACACATTGCGCACCAAGCTCGATGAAGTTACCGAGCGTTGGGGTGGCAAGGTCACGACCGTCGAGATTCGCGAGATCCTGCCGCCGCCGGCGGTTCAGGACGCGATGAACCGGCAGCTTTCGGCTGAGCGAACCCGCCGCGCCGTCATCACCGAGTCGGAAGGCACGCGCCAGGCCACCATCAACGTCGCCGAGGGCGACAAGCAGTCGGCGATCCTGCGTGCCGAGGGCGATCGCCAGGCGGCAATTCTGCGTGCCCAAGGGTTTAGCAACGCGCTTCAGACGATCTTCGAGGCAGCCAAGGGAATCGATTCCAAGACGATGGCCTTGCAGTATCTGGACGCCCTAAAGGCTCTCGGTGCCGGTCCCGCGACCAAGTTCGTCATTCCGTTGGAATTCACGCAACTGGTTGGGCCCATCAGTTCAATGATCGGCAGTGCCATGAACAAAGCCCCTGGCGCCAAGTTCTAAGGATCGGCCGCCTGCGAGGCGGCAAAGGTAGATCGAGGACCTGACCAATTTTAAAACCCGGCCGGCCGTGACGTGCTGGAGGTATCTGGGGCCGTAGCCGAGCCTCGGGTCGGTTGAGCTGCATATAATCAAGCCGTACGTCCCCGTAGTAAGGACGAATGCAAGGCGGCTGCTTGCCGTCTAGACACGACGAGCAGTCGAATCCGCCAAGCAAGGTAAGTCATGGCCGTCAGGATCCTTGTAGTCGATGCCGACCCGACTGTGCAACGCGCACTCGGGAACGCTTTGTCGCAAGCCGGGTTCGAAGTCACCTCGTCAGGCGAAGGGCCGGAAGCACTGCGGATAGCCCGATCGGATCGGCCGGCTCTGGTTCTCATTGCGGCGAACCTTCCCGGCGTGGACGGCTTCACCGTCGTTTCGCGTTTACGCATGGAAGACGGCCCTTCCACGCACACGCCGGCGATCCTGCTTCTGCCCGAGAACGATGCCGAGGCCCGCAGCAAAGCTCTAAGATCCGGCGCCGACGACTTCCTGACAAAGCCTTTCCATCCGGCCGAATTGATGGCGCGCATGCGCAGCCTGTTGGCCCGTTATCAGCCCGACGAGCATGTCCCGCCGACTCGGAGCATCGCCTCAGTCATTCGGCCGGCTGTTGCGCCTGCGCCAAAGAAGCGCATGCCGGCTCAAGTGATCCTCTTCTACGGCGCCAAGGGCGGCGTAGGCACAACGACGATTGCCATCAACTCGGCGATAGCCCTGCACAAAGAACTTGGGCGGCGGGTCTGCCTCATCGACGCCAATCTTCAATTCGGCGACCACCGGGTCTTCCTAGATCTCGGGCTGGATCGGATGAGCGTGGTTGATCTGGCAACTGCCCCGACCGTCGATCTCGATCTCATCCACCAGGTCCTCGTTAAGCACGAGTCGGGCATCGATCTGCTCCTGGCGCCGCCGTCGCCGGAGACGGCCGAACTGGTGACGCACGATCACCTGCCCAGCCTGATCGGCATGATGAAGAGTGACTTCGACTACATCGTCATCGATGTCGATAAGCGACTCGACGAAGTCAACCTTAGGATCATGGACGTCGCCGACACCATCTACCTGGTCATGACGGCCGACCTGCCGTGTCTTAAAAATGTTCGGCTAGTCCTCGAGACGATCGGTCACCTCGGCTACTCGGATGACAAGGTGAAGCTCATTCTCAACCGCTCCAACGCGTTCACCGGTATCAATATCAAGAACGCGGAGAGCGCCCTTAAGCGCAAGATCGACTTCCAGATCATTAATGAATACCGCTCAGCAATCGGCGCCTTGAATAGCGGCGCGCCGTTCATGTACACGAAATCTGATTCTGCTCTGGGCAAGGACGTCATGGATTTCGTGAAGGCCCTGGACAAGGACCACATGGAACGGCCGGCGGGACGTTCCGGGCGCTAGTCGCGCGATGGCAACGTGATTGCCGGTCGGCCAATCGGCAGGTGCGAGTTCCTTACCGACGAATGACGTGAGACTCGCTAGCGTCAGATAAGCCGCAGATGATTGGCGCCACGTAGTGTGGCACTGTGCTTGCTTCGCTTCTCTCCGCCACGCTCCACGGCTTGGAGGGCCGGCTCATTCGCGTCGAGGTGGACGTGGCGCCCGGATTGCCGGGATTCACCATCGTCGGCCTGGCGGATACTGCTTTGCAGGAGGCCCGCGAGCGAGTTCGCGGAGCAATCCGCAACAGCGGCTACGAGTACCCGCCCCGGCGCATCACCGTGAATCTTGCCCCTGCCGAGCTGCGCAAGCGCGGCGCGTCTCTGGACCTGGCTATTGCCCTGGGAATTCTGGTCGGCTCGGAGCAGGTCAAGGCGGACGGCCGCTGGGCCGTTCTGGGCGAACTGTCGCTGGGCGGCGAATTGCGGCCCGTTCCTGGGCTTCTTCCCATGGTCGTGGCTTTGGCAGGGCGGCGAGTGAGACGGATCATCGTGCCCGCAGACGGGCTGATTGAGGCGTGTCTGGCCGGAGGCGTGGACGTGGTCGGGGCCGCGACACTGGCCGAGGCAGCCACGTTGCTCAGGGAAAGCCGGCGAGGTGGAGCGAGGCACCGGCCTCCGCGCGTTGAGTTGGCCGAGAACCTCGCCGACGAGCAGACTGATTCGGCCACGGCTGCTGCATCTAAAGCTGGCAGTGGCGGTGGGCCTGACCTCGAGGAGGTAAGAGGCCAGTTGGAGGCTCGCCGGGGCATGGAGATAGCGCTGGCCGGCGGCCACTGTCTCGTGATGATCGGTCCTCCCGGGTCGGGCAAGACGCTCCTGGCGCGTACGGTGCCGAGTCTGCTGCCGCCCCTGGGCGACGACGAGGCGCGCATGGCCACAATCATTGCCTCTGTCGCGGGGGCTGGGCCAGTGCGGGGGCTGGTGAGGAAGCGTCCGTTCCGGGCGCCTCACCACACGATCTCATACGCGGCCATGGTCGGGGGTGGGCCACATCTGTCGCCGGGCGAGGTGACGTTGGCCCACGATGGAATACTTTTTTTGGACGAGCTTCCAGAGTTCGACCGGGCAACGTTGGAATCGCTGCGCCAGCCACTCGAAGATGGCCAGGTGGCAATTTCCCGGGTGGGGCGAGCAGCCGTCTTTCCGTCGCGCTTCCAGTTGATCGCCGCCATGAATCCGTGCCCGTGCGGCTATGCCGCGAGCGGCGACGGTCGGTGCCGCTGCCAGCCTGGCGTAGTCGAGCGCTATGCCGGTCGTATTTCTGGGCCGCTTCGGGACCGGATGGACATGTGGGTCCACATGCCACGTGTGGAACCGGATGAGTACGTCAGCTCGGCCGCGCCTGAGGCGTCCAGCGTGGTGGCGGGCCGGATTGCGGAGGCGAGGCTTCGTCAGATCAAGCGAAGCGGTGTTCCCAACTCTCGGCTCAGCGGCCGCGCGCTGCGGGCCGCCTGTGGACTCGGATCGGTTGAACAAACCCACGCCATCCAACTGGCAGAACTGGAGGGTTGGAGCGCCCGTGGAATCGAGCGGCTGCTTCGAGTCGCGAGGACGGCAGCAGATCTCGCCGGTTCCGACCGAGTCAAGGCCAACCACCTGGACGAAGCCGCCCGGTTCAGGGCACCTTCGGATCGCAGAGTTGGGTTTGAGGGAGTGGGCTGAGTATGTTAGGTGTGCAGGCGCTTGGTCCCGTCTCGCCGCGTCGAGTCGCCGAGGCGGAGCCGTCCCCAGTGACGTCGGCCGTGGCGGAGTCCTCGCGCGGACCCGACGCCCGGCCCGACATCGACGCCCGGCCCGACATCGACGCCCGGCCCGAAATGGATGCCCGCCGCCAGGCCGAGTGCGATGCTTGGGTCATCTTGCTGGCTGTTCCGGGTGTGGGCCCAATCACCTTCGGTGCGCTATTGGCGGCCTTCGGCTCGGCCAGGGAGGTGCTGGAGGCGGCATCGTCGGCGATCGGGCCAAATCTTCTCAGACAGGTTCTGGCCGATCATGCATCCAGGGCGGCTAGCGCCGATGGGGATGTCCGGTCCACCAATGCGGCCGGGCATCTGAATGTCGGTTCGGACCTGGCCGCTCGCATCTGCGATGGAATTTCGGAAGGGCGTCGAGCCGTGGCGCGGGTCCGCTCTCTCGGCCTGACGGTCGTGACGCTGGAGGACCCAACCTATCCGAATCGGTTACGTCTTGTCGATCTGCCGCCGCCGATACTTTACGTGCGTGGCTGTGTCGAGGCCATGGCCGCCGACCATGCCGTCGCCATCGTCGGCACCCGCCGGCCGACGGATAAGGGCCGTCTGATTGCCGGGTGGATCGGCTCGGCCGTGGCAAGAGCGGGGGCCGTGGTGGTGTCCGGGCTGGCCGTTGGGATTGACGGCGCCGCCCACGCCGCGGTTGTTGCCGAGGGCCTATCCACTGTGGCGGTTCTCGGGGGCGGGCATGCCCACCTGTTCCCCCGCGCCCACGAGCGTCTCGCCGACGCGATCGCCGCTGCGGGAGGCGCGGTCGTTTCGGAGCTGCTGCCGGACACCAGCCCGAGCCGAGGCGCCTTCCCGCGTCGCAATCGCCTTGTCAGTGGACTGTCGGACGCTACGGTCGTGGTCGAAGCCGGCCGGCGCAGTGGCGCCCTCATTACCGCTGGCTGGGCGCTGGAACAGGGTCGGGAGTGCTTCCTCGTTCCGGGGCCGCTCGATGCTCCAACGAGTGCCGGCTGCCACGCCTTCCTGCGCAGCTTTCCGGGCCAGGCGCGCGTCGTGAGCGGTATCCCCGAGCTTCTCGAGGACCTCGAACTGGACGGAGGCGGGACGAGTCGGGCGGCGGAGGCGGCCGCTCGAGGGCCACGCGAGGCGCGGTATGGGGAGCCGGGATCGTCGACAGTCGGCGCGGGAAGAGCGGCAGTGCTGGCCTCTTTGGCGCCCGTAGAGCGGGCCCTTGCGGAGATGCTGGTCGAAGGGCCCGCGTCTGCTGACGATCTCTCTCGTCGGACGTCACTGGGTGCGGCGGCCATTCTGAGTGCCCTCACGCTGCTCGAATTGCGAGGCCTGGCGGCCAGCGCCGGCGGTCGCTACGTGCCGACGGGGGCTCTTGCCGCGTGGTCGAACCCACGGTCAACCAGGCTGAAACGGCGGGAATAAGTTGTGATGTCGGGGCCTCAACAATCGGCCGAGGGCCACGCTCAGATGGTGGCAGGGACGGCCGCCCAACGAGCCAGCGCACTCCCCGAGGATTTGCCGTACGTTCCAGACCGGTGTTACCCTCCCGGCAAGTCATCCATCGGGAGCTATATCCCGCCGCCACAGGAGAAGCTGTTTGCGGAAGATTGCGGCCGTTGCCTTGGCCCTCCCCATCCTCGTCTCTATGTTTTTGTTTGCGGCAGTTCGTCGGTCCGGCTCCGCAAGACTGTTCCTGATGGCAGGGTCTGTAGGTGTCCTGGTTGCAGGATTGCTGGCTGGTCTGCCGGCCGAGCCGGTAGCGGGGACGGGCGCTCCAACGTTCGCGCCTCTTGCGCCGCAGGCTGAAGCACTTCGAACGGAGAGCAATCTCGCCCTCGACGCCCCCTTCCGGGTCCAGTTCACAAAGCCCATGAACGAGAGCTCGGTTGAGGCGGCCCTCTCCATCGCCCCCAAGGTCGAAGTCGTCTTCAAGTGGGATGCCACAGCCCAGATCCTCTCTCTCGCGCCGAACCCTCATTGGACGCCCCAAACCCAGTACCAGGTCGATGTCTCTGGCGCCGCGACGGATCAGCAGGGCCTCAGCATTTCGACGCCCATCCACGCCACCTTCGATTCCGGCCTGCCGACGGCGGGCACGATCACGGCAACGCAGATGGTCGACAGCCTCGCTTCACCGGGCACAGCGTTTCAGCTGACGTTCACCCGTCCGGTCAAGCTCGCCACGGTACTGACCGGGTTCGGGATCAGCCCGCAGGTGCCGGTAACGATCGTCGGCGACGATCCGACTGATCTCGCGTCCCAGACCTTCACCATGACTCCCACGAATGGATTGGCGTCGAAGACCGCTTATGCCGTCGCCATGGCCGGGGGCGGTGTCGACACTTCCGGGTCGCCGCTCCAGACCGTTTTGCCTCTCGTGATCGTAACCATGGAGGCGCCGGCGGTGTTCCGATTCCGGCCTCTAGGTGGCACCGTCACGTACGACACCAATCAGCCGGTTTCAGTCCGATTCACAGTCCCGATGGACCGTAAGTCCACGGCGGCCGCTTTCAGCGTGACCGTTGGTGGCCGAGCCGTGGCCGGCAGCATCGGCTGGGTAGAAGACGACACCGTGCTAGTTCTGACACCGCGCTACTCGTTCAAGATCGGATCGACAGTCGTGGCCAGGGTTAGCACCGCCGCGAGAGCCGTCGGTGGGCTGCACATCTCGGCCGCTGCCTCGGCCACCTTTACGGTGGCCAAGCCGCGATCCTCGAGCATTTCGTCCGGCGGAGCGGCCTCGGCCAGCTCGCCCTGGTACTCGTCCGAGGTCTACTACATGAACCTCATGAACTGCACCCGAACTGGCGGCTGGGTGACGAGCGGCGGAGCATGCAGCACCGAGACCCACCACACGCTGCCAGCCCAGGGCAGGCTCGCACTTGATGCCGGCATCTCCAACAAGGTATCGCGGCCTTACGCCAAGAAAATGGCCGCCAATCGACTCCTGGATCATTATCTGAGTGGCACCACGCCGCACTCCCGTCTAGCCGCACAAGGCTGGGGCGGACCTTCGTGGGGCGAGAACATCGCCTCGCCGAGTTCGTTCGGTAAAGGCGGCATGATCGCCATCGAGGTCTTCTACCAAAACGAATATTGGTGCCGCTGCGAGCACTACTTCAACATCATGAATCCGTACTTCCGGCGGGCCGGCGTCGGGGTCTGGGTGACCAATGGCGTCGTCAGGGTCTCCATCGACTTCTACGGCTGACGACGCCGCCTGCCGATACGTCACACAGGCCCGCTAGTCGAGGCGATGGCAGCCCGGCAGGCGAGTCCGGCCTCCGGGCCCCGGTTCGATCGGGCAGGAGCCGCCGCGCCGCATTCGTTAGGCCCGAGGCACCTTGCCTTCAGGGGTTCCGACGCGCGAGGTACGCCGCCGGGCGCTTCACGCGAGGCCGAGGCAGAGCGGTGAACGGGTGGTAGAGCCTCTGATGCTAGACTCCCGCCGATGAGTGGCAACCTTGTGATCGTCGAGTCGCCCGCAAAGGCGAAGACGATAGAACGCTATCTAGGCCCGGGTTACACCGTGCTCGCCTCATACGGCCACATCCGTGACCTGCCCGAGAATCCCGGCAAGAACCAGCTTGGCGTTGACGTCGACCACGATTTTGCCCCCGTGTACGAGGTCGTTGCGGATCGCAAGAAGCAGCTATCGGCGATCCAGAAGGCGGCGGCCAAGGCGGATCTCATCTGGCTCGCGACTGACCTTGACCGCGAAGGGGAGGCAATCGCCTGGCACGTGGCAGAGGCTGCGCAACTGGCGCCAGACCGGACGCGACGGGTGACTTTCTCGGAGATCACTGAGGCGGCGATCAAGAAGGCCTTTGCCGAACCCCGCGCGATAGATCGCAACCTGGTCGATGCCCAGCAGGCTCGGCGGATCGTAGACCGCCTGGTCGGCTACACCCTGAGCCCCCTGCTGTGGCGCAAGGTCCGGGCTGGGCTTTCCGCCGGACGCGTACAGTCGGTCGCCGTCCGCCTCGTCGTGGACCGGGAACGTGAGATCCGTGCCTTCAGCGCTCGCGAATACTGGACGCTTAAGGCAGTCCTGATCGCCCCCAACGGCGACACATTCGAGGCCGATCTTGTCCGAATCGAGGGCCAGAAGCCTGACGTCGGCGACGGTGACACGGCCGAGAAGCACGCGGCTGCCATTCGGGCCAGCCATCCCGTAGTCACCGACGTTTCGCTTAAGAAGACGAACCGGACTCCGGCGCCACCATTTACGACGTCCAGCCTGCAGCAGGAGGCAAGCCGGAAGCTCAGCTTCTCGCCTAAGAGAACCATGAGCGCGGCCCAGCGCCTCTACGAAGGCGTCGAGATGGACGAGGGCCCGGTCGGCCTGATTACGTACATGCGAACCGACTCTGTGGCGATGTCCGTGGATGCCATGGCCGAAGCGGCGCGCGTCATCGAGGCGCGCTTCGGTCCGGAGTACAAGACGCCGAAGGGTCGCGCATTTAAGACGAAGACGCGCAACGCTCAGGAGGCCCACGAGGCCATCCGGCCGACCTCGTTCGCCCGCGACCCGGAGACTCTGTCCAAGCGCCTCGGCAGCGATGAGGCGCGGCTGTACCGATTGATCTGGCAGCGAGCGATCGCCAGCCAGATGGCGACTAAGGAGCAGGAGACCACAAGCGTCGAGTTGGCCGCGGACGGCGAACGACCGGGGGTCGTTTACGGGCTGAGGGCCAACGCCACTCGCACGACCTTCGACGGCTTCTCCCGGGTCTACACGGAGGGTCGCGACGACGGGGAGGAGGAGGCCGAGTGCCGCCTCCCGCAACTCGCCAAGGGCGATGCCACGACGGTCGAGAAGGTCGAGCCGCTACAGCACTTTACCGAGCCTCCTCCGCGCTTCACCGAGGCGAGCCTCATCAAGGCCCTCGAAGAGCACGGCATCGGCCGTCCGTCCACCTACGCGGCCACGATCTCGACCATCACCGATCGCGGCTACGTCAAGGTCGTGGAGCGGCGGTTGCACCCGGAGTCGGTAGGGGAGGTCGTAACGGACCTTCTTGTGGGCCATTTCGGGGAGTTCGTCGATCTTGAATTCACGGCCCGGATGGAAGACGAGCTTGACGAAGTAGCCAGCGGCAAGCGGGCCTGGGTACCCTTCGTTCGCGAGTTCTACACCCCCTTCCGGACGCGGATCGAAGAGAAGACCAAGGAACTGAAGCGGGCCGACTTCACCACCCGGCCCTCGGACGAGGTGTGCTCGGAAGGGCACCCGATGGTCATCAGGCTCGGCCGCTACGGCGAGTTCCTGGCCTGCTCCATGTATCCCGAGCACAAGGAGACGCGGGAGCTGCCCGGCGTCGGAGACGGCGCCAAGGCGGCCGGGGATGGCGTGGCCGATGGATCCGGCGAGCCGGCGGCGCCCGAGGCCTGCCCGAAGTGCGGCGAGGCCGAGGGAGGCATGCTCGTTCAGCGCCGCGGTCGTTTCGGACCCTTCATGGGCTGCAACCGCTACCCGGAATGCGACTACATCAAGAAGGAAGGGCCGCCGCCCCCGCCACCGCTGCCATTCGAGGCCGTATGCCCGACGTGCGGTAAGGGCCACCTCGCGGCACGTCGCGCGCGGCGTACCGGGTCTGTCTTCTGGGGTTGCTCGAAGTACCCGACCTGTCGATTCACCACGTCGCACGAACCGGTCGGGGCGGTCCACGATGTCGATGGCGGCCCGATTGGGCGGGCCGGCGACGGCGCTCTCTGCCTTGTGTGCGGCGCGGCCGTCGAGATTACGGGCATTGACGATCTGGTAGGCAAGAGGCTTGCGGGCGGCGATCCCAATCCCGCGGCCTTGGCGCGGCCCTCATCGGATCGAGCGGGCCGGGCGGGCCGCACCGGCCGCGCCGGATCGGGCATGGGCGCTCGAAGCGGCGGCCGGAAACCGGCCAGATCCCAGGCTGGCAAGCCCGCCAAACACGTGCCCGAGGGCTTGGAGCCGGCCGCCGCGCCGGATGACTGACCCGCCCGCGGCCGATCACGTGCCGGCAGGCGACGATGCCGCCGAAAGGTTCCTGCACGCGCTTGTGGCGCGCGGCTCTTCTCCTAACACCATTCGCTCGTACAGGACCGGCCTCGCGGGCTACCTGCAGTGGCTGACGGCCCGCCGCCACGACTGGCGTGAGCCAACACGCGCCGTGCTCAGGTCATACCTGGCCAGTCTCGGCGAAGGACGCGGCAAAAGAACAGTCGCCCAGCGTCTAGCCGCCCTGAGGTCGTTCTACAAGTTCACGACGCGGCAGGGACTCACGGCCGGCAATCCGCTGGCGGCACTAGCGACTCCTCGACAGCCACGCCGTCTGCCGGCGGTCCTCACCGTGGCCCAGACTGAGCGCCTGATTGAAGCCGCGGAGGAGGGGACCGGATCGGGGAGTCAGGACTATGCGGCAGATGGCGTTGGGTTCGGGTCGGCCGGAGGCGCGGCCGCGCACGCCACGCACACCACGCACACCACGCACACCACGGGCACCGCGCCGGTAGCCCCGCCCACGCCGCTACAACACGCCCTTGCCATTCGCGACGTGGCGATCATCGAGACCGCGTACGCGGCCGGTTTGCGCATCAGCGAGCTCGCGTCGCTCACTGTCGGCGCCGTGGATCTGAAGCGTGGGGAGGTCCGCGTCACCGGCAAGGGACGAAAGGAGCGCGTCTCACTCCTTGGTCGGCCGGCAAAGGCCGCTGTGGTGCGGTACCTCGCCGAGGGCCGACCAGTGCTGGCCTCACGCGCTGCCAATTCCGAGCATCCGAGCGGGTCAAAGTCGCGCCCGCGCGGCGCGTCGGGCCGCTCGATGGACGATGCCACGGTCCTGTTCCTCAACCATCGAGGGGCCGCCCTTGCGGTGCGCGGCATGAGGTTCCGTCTCGATCGACTGCGCGTGGCGGCCGGGCTGCCGCAAGGCGTCTCGCCCCACACCCTCCGCCACAGCTTCGCTACGCATTTGCTCGATGGCGGGGCCGACCTGCGCGTCGTGCAGGAATTGCTGGGCCACGAGAGCCTGGCGACGACCCAGATATACACACACGTTTCGCCCGCCCGGCTGCGAGCCGCGTACACTGCGTCCCACCCCCGGGCTACCCTCTCGTCCGCAGGGAGCGAGGCGACCGGCCACTCGAATGCGTCGACGGAGTCCAGATCGGCTGGTGGTCCGGAGGAGTAGTTCGGCCCCGATGTCGCGAGCACTCGGCCGGTGACGGCCGATGGACGCCTACAATCGTTCGGGAGCGCCTGAGGACCCAGGAGTGGCGCAAGACACAGGAGGTCGGTGCATGGCCGAGCAGTTCTCGGTGGAAGCCACGCAGGGACGTGGTGCCGCGGCGACGCGTACGTCCGTCGTGGACCTGGCTCCGGACAACGCCACCTGGGACTCTTTCGTGGCCAGGTCCAATCCCGGGTCGTATCTGCAGACCACAGCCTGGGCCGGGGTCAAGGCGCCCAACGGCTGGACTCCGCTGCGGTTCATCGGCTCGAGCATCGGCTCGCCCCAACCGCATCCGGATGCCACCACAACAGATGAGGATGCACCCGAGCAGGCCGGCGACGAGACAGCCTTTGGGGTCCAACTTTTGATCCGCAAACCGCGCATCTTTCCGTGGGCGTTCGCCTATGCCCCGCGCGGGCCCGTCCTGGACCGGTGGAACGCAGCCACGCTCGACGCGTTCACGGCAGCCTTACAGCAAACGATCGTTTCCGCTCCATCGAAGGTATCGCACGTTCGGATCGAACCGGAGATCGAGCTGAACGGTCCCTTGGACGTGGATGGAGACCTGCGGCACGCCTTGCGTCGTTCTGGCTGGCGTTCTGCCACGCCGATCCAGCCATCACGAACCCGTCAGGTTGACCTTGGGCCGGACGAGGCGGAGCTGTGGGGTGGCCTGCGCAAGAAATGGCGCCAGTATGTGAACAAGGCCCGCCGGAGCGACGTGCGTGTAGTCGAGGCCACGGCAGATCGGCTGCCGGAGTTCTACTCGATCTACCAGGAGACAGCCAGGCGCGCCGGCTTCGTCATCCGAACTTATGAGTCTTACCTGACCGTTTGGCGCGAGTTCGAAAGGCTTGGCATGGCGCGGCTGCTGATGGCCGAGGGTCCCGACGGCGCTGGCCTGGCCACGCTCTTCCTGCTGCGAGTTGGGGATCGCGTGGTGGAGCCGTACGGCGGCATGACCGAGGCCGGCGCCGAATGCCGGGCCAACTACCTCCTGAAGTGGGAGGCGATCCGGACGTCACGTGAACAGGGTGCCGCGAGCTACGACATGTGGGGCATCTCGCACGAGGGCATTGAACACTTCAAAGCGGGCTTTGGCGGACGCGAGATCAAGTACGTCGGGGCATGGGATCTCGTCCTGGATCCAGCAGGCCGCCTCGCCTACGATTCCGCACAGGTGATGCAGGATCGGATGGGCGCCTGGCGTCACGGCATTCGCAAGGTGCGCGGCCGTCCTCACGCCCCAGCCGAGGAGTCGATCAAGTGATGGCGTCTGGCGCCGAGAGTGGCCCCGCCCCGGACTCGAAATCGCGCAACTCGACCTCGGCCGACTCGATGCTGGATCTTCTTGCGGCTGCGGAACCAACCGCACCCCGGCGGCTGGGCGACCTGATTCAGCGTTTGGAGGCGTCCGGACGACTGAGGCGGGTCCGACCGGTCGAACATGTCGGGCCGGCTCAACCCGGACCGGCGCCCGGCTCACTCGCCATCAGAGGAGTGAGTTTCGACTCCCGTCGCGTCAGGCCGTCCTCGGTCTTCGTCGCAATTCCGGGTGCCCACGTCGATGGCCACGACTTTGTCGTCGCTGCGGCAGGCCTCGGAGCCGCGGCGGCGATCG
>JAYUDR010000014.1:0-7221 GCA_043739665.1 Chloroflexota bacterium | reverse complement strand
AGAAGCCCGCAACCTTCGAGGCGCCGATCGACCCTGCCTTGTTCGAGCGAGTCCAAGCGATCCGCGAGCAACGCCGGACCGCACATAGCGCGGGTGGCGGCTCCCACGGTCGCCGGTCCTATCCGCTCGTTCACCTGATGCGGTGCCTTGGCTGTGGTTCGGGTTTCCACGGCGACGCGGGCAACGGCCGCCGGCGCATACGCCACAGCTCCCGGCCCGCCTGCGGAGTGCAGGCCACGTACCGCGCCGAATGGTATGAAGAGCAGCTGGCCCGCTCCTTCGATGACCTGCGATTCGACGAAGTGAACACCGAGCAGGTGCTCGCGGCGATGCGGCAGTTCCGTCCACCCGCCGAGCCGCCGGACCCGGACTCGCTCGCAGAAGCTCGGGCCGAACTTCAAGCTCAGCTCGCCGCCGGGTCGATTGGCATCGATGTGTTCAGCCGAGCCTGGCGTCGTCTGGAGCGCCCGGAGCCCACCGAGGCAATCTCGCCGGACGAGGTTGAGCTCCTCAAGGCTCGCGACGCCCTGGCCAAGTTCGGCACGATCTGGCGTGATCCGAAGGTGCCGGATCGCCTTCGCGAGCAAGCCGTGCTCGAACTGTTCGTCCGCTTCGATGTCGATGGCGGCACCTTGGTCGCTGCCCACCCTCAGCCAAACGAAAACGCCTGGCTGATTGGCCAGGCGCTGATGAATGCCGGATTGTTGCCTACGCAACTTGTGATGGGAATGGTCGGGGCGAGAGGAGTCGGAGCCACACTTTCCAACTGACATACGAGATCGTGTCGGCCGCCAGGCTGCGAGTCGAGGTGGCCTAAGCCGCTGGTGCCACTGGATTTGGGACCGACACTAATCGGGCTATCGTGCGCGGAGCACTCCCGCCTGTAGTCGACCGCCTCGGCCAAGGTCGTTCGACCCTCACGGGGGATGCAGGATACGCCCGCCCGACCCCTCCGAAGGACCGGATCGGGAGCGCCCATGGGATAGCCGTCTGGAATGCGGTTCCTTCTAGCGAGGCCCGGTGACTCTACCTCGACGAAACTGGCTCCACTCGAGCCCAAAGCACGATCGGATAGCTCTGAACCAATGACACCTTGTCCTGAGGGTCATATCCATCCCTTACGAAGAACCGGTAGGACCCGTCTGCCGGTCCGGCATGAAGTCGATCTTGCGAGAGCAAGTAGGTGAGTGTGAATTGCTCGAGATCGGTTGCGTTCACTGATCGCTTGAAAGCGACCAAGATGACGTCGGTTCTATAGGACCCGGGCGGCCAGCGGGAGCTCGCAGCCGTGGTGTTGACCGTCGCCTCAGGGCGGGGAGTAAGCAGGGACCGTGCTTCGAGCCCGGCCCCGATGGCCACGACTAGCAGCGCACATAGAACGAAAGGTCCAGCTGCACCCCGAAGCCGCAGATGGATTGATCTACCTGATGGCTGCGTACGCATCGATCAGGCCGCAGCCCAGCTCAGAACTTTGGCCCTTGCCTCCACAGGTAAAGCCGAGATAGTTCCAAGTATAGGAGTAGCCTCCGACCTTCTGCCCCGACGCCCAGATTCGCTGCTTGACCTGCAGTGAGGTCAGGCTTGGATAGCGTCGAAGCATCAAGCCAACCACGCCCGTTACAAACGGGGCTGCGTAGGATGTTCCTTGTAGGTTGGTGACGTAGGCGACCGGGGGGGCAATGGCCGTACTCAGGATGTTGTTTCCGGGAGCAGAAATATCCAGTCCAGGCGTGCCATAGTTGGAGCCATTGCCATATCCCCACTCGCTAGGGTCAGGTCGATAGTTGTTCTCGTCGGTGGCTCCAACCGCGATGACGTGGGACCAGCGCGCGGGCACTATGTCAGAGAAATTCGAGAGATTTTCGTTGCCAGATGAGGCAACTACTGGAACGTTCTTGGACCAAGCGTAGTCAACGGCCGCTTTCAACAAAGGCACGTCAGCGTCTGCATAGAATCCGCCCCAACTGCAGTTGATGACGCCCGCTCCGTTGGCCACGGCGTAATAGATAGCCGCCGACAGTATGCTGTCGGTTGGTCCATATGTGGGATCGTATGTGGTGCATGGCGCTCCCGAGGAGTTGGCAGGCCCGAAGACTTTTATCTCCATGATCGGAGATGCGTAGCTCACGCCCGCCATTCCCACACCATTGCCAGCTGCCCCCGCCGCAATGCCGGCAGTGGCAGTTCCGTGGCCGTCGTAGTCCACCTCGCCACTGGAGGAATCGCAGTAGTTATGACCGACTATTGCCCCGAGCTCGGGATAATTGCCCGTGGTCACGCCACTGTCGATCAACGCAACATATTTCCTCGTACCCGCAGACAGGCCCCACGCCGCCGGGGCGTTGATCCTCGGTAGTGCCCACTGCTGAGGGTAGAGGGTCGTTCGGGACCCAGTGGAGCTTGAAGCCGACGTTGACAGAAACATTGGCCACGTCCGGGTCGTTTCGAAGTTCTACGACCTTCGCTCTCGGATTTGTCCCATCCGAGTACTTGTATACGAACCAGTTGAGTCCCGGAATGGCCTGATCCTCCCACATACGGTGTGCCGCGCCAAAAGCCCGACGAACCGAAATGTCCGGGAACCCGGATTTGAGCTGTACGAGCACTTGGCCAGGGACGACGCCCGACTCCCGCGTATGGCCGTCGACGACAGTGGTCGCCGCCTGGACCTGCCCGGGGGTGACTATCCATAAGGCTCCCAGCATCGCCAGGGTAGCCAGAACCGACGCAAGACGCTTGGGAAACGCCCCCATTGCAATCCCTCCTAATAGTGCGGCAAGGTCACCGACCAGTCGCATGATAGCTGCCCGAGTCAATAGGCATATATCGTGGAGGGAAGCTCAGTACTCTCCCAAGAGACCCGATCTGCACTTGCATAGCGCCGAGCGTCTCGCAGCCGTCGCCGCCGAGCTCCAACTCTCGACCTCGCAAATCCCTCGGCTGGGAAGCCCGGGCGGAACGCCTTGCTATGCTCCCGGCGTCGAGCGCATGACCCCAGGTGTTGCGATGACCGGCTGAATCCGCCTCGTCAGTCCCAAGTCGACGCTTGATTCTCTAGTCCAACTGGATTATCGCCTCATATCCGCTCGCTGGAGCGACATACCAACTCCGCCTGTTCCAGTCCGTGGCGAAATAGGTCCACGATGAATTGCCGGGAAGCGTGCCCGGAATCGCCACAGGTCCAGTCAAGGACCCGTCCCCGGCGATCAGACGGCCGGACCCTGCACTCAGCCATAGGATCACCTGACCGTCAGGTCGAACCGACAGACTCGCTCCGCTCGTCGGGCTTGACGCCAGGAGACCGCCATCTCGGGTCAGTACCCACACTCGAGATCCCGCCAATGCGAAGATCTTCCCACCTGCGAATGCGAGACTTGTTGCGCCGGAGGTTTGCGGGGGGATTTGGACACTGCTGAGGTTCATGTCTGGCCCGACCACAGTCAGAGCGGATACGTTGATCCTGGCAACAAGGGCTGTCGTTCCATCAAACGCGAGAGCAGTGGGGAAGGAACGAGAGTCGGCAGTCCTCGAGGCATCAATGAGATCGGGGGCCAGGCGCACGCTCTGTTGTGCATGGCTATCTGGCGAGAACCTGACAAGTAACGAAGATTCCATGACCCAGACCGCCCCCGACGCGTCCAACCCCAGCGTCGGAGGTTGGCAGTTACCAAAGGTGTTCGATGGGATCGCCCACTGCTGCGTCTTCGACGTGATCGGGTCAAGCTCATATAGAGACGAGCTGTCGCCACAGCCGACATACGCGTACCACAGGACACCCCGCGTCTGATCCCAAACGAGGTTCGTGCCGCTGCTCTCGTAGCCCGCCGGCAGCTTCGCTAGAACCGTAGGGGACGCGGGACCGGCCGTGGGCGTTGTCGTCCCTTCCAGGGATGCCCAATCGATTGCGACGTCGGCGAAGCGCTGATGCCAATCTGCCGCGCCCACGCAGATGTCGAACCTCCCGCTCGAAGGGGTGTGCGTTCGAGGCCTGCCGTCACCTAGAGAAAGGTCCAAGGGACTGGGGCCATCGTAGACAAGAACCAGAACCGAGTCTGTCTTCTCGAGTGCGGCTGAGTACCCGAGGGCAGCGAGCCTCTCCCGATAGTCACTTGCGTGAGCGAAGCTGAAGATAGTGAGGACGCTCGTGCCCTGGTTGTGGAGGCCACCGCACCAGTGGAGACGTGCGTCGCCTGCGTAGGTCGAGGGATCCGGCAACATCGGCGCGCCGCTCGCGACTTGACTGGGCACCGGGCTGTTGGTAACCGACACCGTAGACATGGTCGTGGCGAGGGCTGACGGTGCAACCAACGATGGAACTGGGGACGTGGATGAGGTCGAAGCTACGCCGGACTGACTGACGAGTCCGGCAGTCAACACGAGAAGGGCGAGCAGGGGCGCCATCGCCGCAAATAGGAAACGCCGGGTCACCCACGAATGCCCCCGGTTGGGCAGACGTCCTGCAAATGAGATCAACGCCCCCAACTGGTCGGGATCGGGTCTTCCCCGATCCCGCAACCTCTCGGCGACTTCCGCTTCGAACCTGTCTGGGTTGCCACCTGAAGTGTTCATCGACGCTCCTCAGCGGCGTAGGCGGCCCTGAGCCGTTGCATCGCCGAATGGACTCGAGACTTGACTGTTCCCTCTGGGATTGAGAGCGTGCCAGCGATTTCCTCGGTGGAGAGGCCAGATGCGTACCTAAGGGCCAGGACCATTCGATCCTTTGGATCCAGCCGGTCGAAGGCGCGATCGAGAACGCGGATCTCCAGCATGCGATCAAAAGAGTCGTCCGCACGATGGAGTGGGGCCGCTTCGAGCTCCATCTCCGTCACTCGGATGCCGCGTCGACGGCGGGCCGCTTTCATCGCGGCCCGAACGACGAGTTTCCTGAACCAACTTGGAAAGGCCGCCGGATCTCGGAGCGATCCAAGACCTCGCCAAGCCGCGATTAGGGCCTCCTGCATCGCGTCCGACCCGTCCTGACTGGAGCCGGTGATCACGACGGCCGCGGCCAGGGATGACGGAAGACACGGCCGGACCAAGACGCCAAAAGCCTCTCCGTCACCGTCGCGCGCCGCCATGACGAGCGATCCTGCGTCTGGAATCCTTGAGATGCTCAGGTTCTGCTCCACACAGTAAGGTGGCTCCGGAGCCCGTTTCGGTTCATTCTTTGGTTCGCGTAAGCTCAGGCTCACCCTCGATGAACGATAGGTGCCTGTCGACCACGATACGACACGCCCGAACGCGGCGGACGCCTACGTGTGACAGCGGCCATGCCAATCTCCCCGTAGGCGCACAGCAGCCTCCACGCTGACGGACAGCTGATCTCCATGCCGGCGGCCACCAAACCGCCAATGACGATCCCCCCGAAGGCGCGCCTTGATCTCGTACAGAAAGTTGTAACAAGTCGGCTTGAAGGGCTTCTACCCGAGCTCGACTGCGCGGACATGATCACCACCCCCGCCCCCCGGCTACGTTCCTAAGAGCGGATCGCGGCGATAAGAGGCGAACCCGCCCGATGACCCCGTGCGTCGGGCTACACTCGCCGGTCGCAGCGATCTAGCAAAGTCCCGTGTCCGGTGAAGCACGCCCGTTGGGGGGTCCGCTTGGTGGCCGTGCCGTTGGGCAATGCGATGGCCGCGATTGCGCAGGTTTCGTGGCCGCGAGCGTCCAGTTCCCCGTGGCCGCCGTCAGGACGGTTGTGTCGCAAGCCGGCTCGCCCTGCGGGTCACTCTCGATATCGTACGCGGAATGGTACGCAATCCGCTTGACACAGACATGCCCCGCTCCTAACGTGAAGTTCGGCGATCGGTCCGAGATTCGGTAAGGCAACCCGAGACCGTAGACCGCTCGCCCGACGTTCCGGAGCCTCCCCAAGCGAGCATCCGCGGCGATAGCTGTGCCCGTTCGCGTTCGGAGGTAACCGGTTTGGCCCTATGAACTAGGAGCGAACGACATGGCACTCGGTAGACACATTCCACTCAGCACGGAGCTCGTGTTCCCCGCAGGCGCATACGCGGTTGGCGGCGTCGAACAAGTCTTCGACTTCGAGGCCTCGACTCGCGAGCAGAAGGTCCAGGCGCACGATCGAGACTCGGGATTGCCCCTCTGGGCCATCTCGGTCTTCGACGCCGATCCCGAGGCACGCACGAAGGTCGTCCGGGTCAAGATCGCGGCCCGCAACCCGCCCGTCCTGCCGCAGGCTCCTGCGGGTTCGCCATTCCCGGCGGTGGCCTTCGATGGTCTGACGGCCACAGCGTATGTGGACACGTCGGGCTCTCGGCCGAGGATCGCCTGGGCTTTCCGGGCGACTGCGGTTCGAGGCGCGACACCGAAGACGACGCCGGTCCCCCAGCCTATGCGTCGTCCCGAGTCGGGCGGGTAGGAGCCGGTCCGGTGGTCGTTCCTGCGTCCCGATCAGTCGTTGCGCCGGCTTCCCTGGCGGTGCTCGCTCACCGCTATGGTGCCGGCGCACCGGCTGTAGTCGAGCTGATCCGCCGGACCGGCGGCTGCACCTCGCCGATCCGCCTCGAGGGCGAGTCAGTCGCGGTCTCAGCAGTGTCGAAAGCGGTTCTCGGCCGGCAGTCGACGAGAGCACAGGCGCCAGGCTTCGTCCTCGTCGCCTGTGGCAACCGACGCGAGTCGCGCTGTCCTCCCTGCTCGGAGCGCTATCGCCGCGACGCCTACCACCTGGTGGCGGCTGGCCTTGCTGGCAATGAGGCCCGAGGAATCTCGCCCTCGGTTGCCTCGCACCCTCTCGTGTTCGCGACGTTCACGGCACCATCGTTCGGGGCGGTCCATCGCCGTGTGGTCGATGCTGGCGGCGTTCGCCGCTGCCGGGTCAGTGGCGAAGCGCCGGAATGCGAGCACGGCATCCCGATGCGCTGCCCCGAGCGTCATGCCGAGGGCGATCCCCGGATCGGCGGGGCGCTCTGTCCGGACTGTTACGACTACGAGGCTGCGGCTCTATGGAACGCGAACCTTGGAGCCCTGTGGCGCAGGACGATCACGTACCTGCCCCGCGAGCTCGCGGCCCTGGGCGGACTTAGCGTCGC
The DNA here is from genome assembly GCA_043739665.1 of Chloroflexota bacterium. GTDB lineage: Bacteria > Chloroflexota > Limnocylindria > Limnocylindrales > CSP1-4 > Fen-1039. The sequence goes on along the minus strand of JAYUDR010000014.1, from coordinate 169 downwards.
TGCGCTGCGCAGCCAGGTCCGCGTCGCGTATGCGAAGGTTGCCGAGTTCCAGGCCCGTGGTGCCGTGCATGTCCATGCGGTCATCCGGCTCGACGGACCCGACGGTCCCGACACCGCGCCGGCGGGCGGAGCGACGGCGCAGCGTCTAGCGGAGGCCGTCGCCCGCACG
>JAYUDR010000013.1:0-2780 GCA_043739665.1 Chloroflexota bacterium | reverse complement strand
GTCGCGGTTGACATCGCCCAGGTAGGCCTCGGGGATCCGGATTTCGGCCGTCATGATCGGTTCCATGAGAGCCGGCTTGCACTCGAGGACGCCCGCCTTGAGAGCCATCGAGGCCGCGATCTTGAAAGACAGCTCGTTGGAGTCGACGGCGTGGAACGATCCGTCGTACAGGGTCGCCTTGAAATCGCTGAGCGGGTAGCCGGCCAGTACGCCTTCTGCCGCCGACTCTCGAATGCCCTTCTCAACGCCGGGGAAGAAGTTTTTAGGGACGGTGCCGCCGACCACATGGTCGGCGAATTCGACGCCCCCGCCCGGGTTTGGCTCGATCGTGATCCAGACGTCTCCGAACATGCCGTGGCCGCCGGTCTGCTTCTTGTATCGGCCGTGGGCCTGCGTCTTGCCGCGAATCGTCTCCTTATAGGGCACGCGCGGCGTCTTGGTCACGATTGCGGCACCGAACTTGCGCTTCAGCCGCTCACCCAGTACGGCGACGTGGGCATCGCCCATCGCAACCAGGATCTGCTCGCCGGTGTCGCTGCGGATGACGTGGGCCGACGGCTCCTCCTCGAGCATACGCTGCAGGGCGGAGCCCATCTTGTCGAGGTCGGCCTTCGTCTGCGGCTCGATCGCGACCTGGAGTGTTGGAATTGGGAATGAGAGAGGAGGCAGCGCGTACGCCTGCTCTTTCGAGGCGGAGAGCGTGTCGCCTGTGCCGGTCACAGTCAGCTTCGCGACCGCCCCGATCTCGCCGGCGTGGAGTTGTCCAACCGTCTCCTGATCCTTGCCATGGAGCAGCAGCAGCTGGCCGATGCGTTCCGGCTCACCGCGGGTGGAGTTCCAAGCCTGACCCTGGCCCTGGAGCGTGCCGGCAAGGATCCGGATGTATGTCAGCCTGCCCACGAACGGATCCGCCGTCGTCTTGAAGACGCGGGCCACGAGCGGGCCACCGGCGTCCGTCGAAAGCTTGACTTCCTCGCCCTTGGAGTCGGTGACGTCGATCTCACTGAACTCGGCGGAGGAGGGGAGGTAGTGCACGATTGCGTCGATCAAGGCCCGGACGCCTATGTCTTTGGAAGCGCTGCCGACCAGGACCGGGGCCACGATGCCGGCCCGAATCGCCTTGTGCAGGCAGGTCTCAAGCTCTGCGTCGCTGATCTCCTCACCCTCGAGATACTTAGTCAGGACGTCATCGTCGGCCTCGGAGGCGGCCTCGAGCAGCTGGTCGCGGCGGGAGGCCACCTCATCGGCCAGATTCGCCGGCACCGGGACTTCGACTTCCTTGCCGCCCTGCAGCTGGTAGGCCTTGCGGTGGAGCAGGTCCACGTAACCGGTGAATGTGTCGGCCGCGCCAATGGCGATGTGGAGGGCGGCGATCTTCTGCCCGAATGCCGTCCGTAGCGCGTCCAGGGCGCCGCCCGGGTTGGCGTTCTCGCGATCGCACTTGTTAATGAAGAAGAGTGCCGGACGGCCGTTCGCCCGGGCCAGCGCGACTGCCGACTCCAGGCCAGCCTCGACGTGGCCCGATGCGTCCATCAGCAGGACTGCCGTATCCGTGGCGGCGAAGCCCTGCACGACCTCGGCCGCGAAGTCGGCGTAGCCGGGGGTGTCGACGATCTGGATCCTGGTCCCCTCGTGCTCAATGCTGGCGACGGCGAGGGTCAACGACTGCTTGCGCTTCAGTTCCTCGGGCTCGTGCTCCAGGCTTGCGGTGCCGTCGTCAACGCGACCGAGCCGCGTGATGGCCCCGGCGTCGAAAAGGAGGTGCTCAGCCAGCGTCGTCTTGCCGGCCCCGGCGTGGGCGGCCAAAACGACGCTGCGAAGGTGGAGGAGGTCGACACTCTTGGTTGTCATCGGCTCATCGATCCTCTGGTGGCGTCAGATGGCATCGGACAGGCGGCGCCACAGGGTGTGTGCCGCGCGGCCATGATAGCCCCGCGGATGGGGCCGCGCGTGGCCACCGACGAGAACCACCCACGTCCCGGTCCGCGGGCTCGAAGCCTCGGCCGGGCGGTATACTCCAGCCGATGTCTGGACATTCGAAGTGGTCTCAGATCAAGCGCCAGAAGGGCGTAAATGATGTCAAGCGCGGCGCCGTCTTTACCAAGATGGGCCGCGAGATCAGCGTGGCCGCGAGAGCCGGCGGGGCGGACCAGGACGGCAACTTCCGGCTCCGTCTCGCCGTTGAGCGTGCCCGCGCCATCAACATGCCGCTCGACACGATCAAACGTGCCATCGAGAAGGCCACGGGCGGTGGTGAGGGCGAGCAATTCGAGGAGATCACGTACGAGGGCTACGGCCCCGGCGGCGTGGCGATCATCGTCGAGACGGCCACTGACAACAAGAACCGCACTGCTGCCGAGGTGCGCTCGATCCTGACCAAGGCCGGCGGCCAACTAGCGGGCTCGGGCAGCGTTGCCTGGCAGTTCGAACAGCGCGGAGTCATCACCCTGAGCCCGGGCGGAGACGCGGACGAGCTGTCTCTCATTGCGATCGATGCCGGCGCGGACGATGTCGACTCATCGGGCGAGCAGGTCGAGGTCTACACCAAGCCGACTGAACTTGAGGCCGTTCGGCGGTCGCTCGAGGCGGCTGGCGTGAAGATCGAGTCGGCCGAGCTGTCGATGAGCGCCAAGAATACGGTCGAGCTGGACGCCCCCAAGGCGCGGCAGGCGCTTCGCCTCATCGAACTGCTCGAAGACCAGGATGACGTGCAGCGAGTCACGGCCAACTTCGACATCCCCGATGAGCTTCTCGCCGAGGTCGGTGCGTGAGCGAGATTC
>JAYUDR010000012.1:0-2790 GCA_043739665.1 Chloroflexota bacterium | reverse complement strand
CGAGCCGCCCGCGCCGCCCGAGCCGCCCGCGTCGAGCGGCCCAACCCGGCGTGACCTGGCCGGCCTTCATGTGGTCGTCACCGCCGGCGGCACAAGCGAGCCCATCGACCCCGTGCGCTTCGTGGGCAATCGATCGAGCGGCAAGATGGGCATCGCAATCGCGCAAGATGCCCTGGATCGTGGCGCCTCCGTGACCATCCTGCTGGGCAATCACACCGTGGAGCCGCCCTCCCGCTGCAAAGTGGTTCGTGCTGAGACCGCGGCCGAGATGCAGGCCGCGCTGCGCGCCCTCACCCCGCCCGAAGGCCCGCGTTTCGACATTCTGATCATGGCCGCGGCCGTGGCGGACTTCCGGCCGCGGACTACCTCCGCCACGAAGATCGGGCGCGGTGACGGCCTGACGCTCGAGCTGGAGGCTACGCCGGATCTCCTCGCCGAGACCTCAGAACGCGTCCGCAGCAGCATCCCAGCTGTCGGCGGCCGCACGCCGATCCTCGTGGGGTTCGCGGCTGAGACGGGTTCGCTCGCGCGCGCGCCCGAGAAGCTGCGGGCAAAGGGCGTGGATCTGCTCGTTGCCAACGACGTCGCCGATCCGGGCTCCGGCTTCGGTACGGACACAAACAAGGTCACGATCTACTCGACGGACGCCGCTCCGGAAGAGCTGCCGCTTCTCTCGAAGCACGATGTCGCCGAGTTGTTGCTCGATCGCGTGGTCGTCCGCCTCGAGGCCGTGGTCGTCCGCCTCGCGGCCGTGGACGCCGCCGGGGACGCCGCCGCCGCTCAGTCTGGAGTCACCGCCGCGGCCAGCGCGCCGCCAATCGAGGCCGGCCGGTGAGCCAGGCTCCAAATGCACAGCAGCCCGCCCGCCTGACCATCGCCTCGATCGCCCGCCTGTACGCCGACCGCGAGCGCATCGCCATGCTGACCGCGTACGACTACTCGACCGCGCGCATTCTCGACGACGCTGGAATCCCCATCCTTCTGGTCGGCGACTCGCTCGGGCAGGTGATGCTCGGCTACGACAGCACCGTCCGGGTCACGATGACCGAGATCCTGCACCACACCAAGGCCGTCGTTCGAGGTACCAGGCGAGCCCTGGTGGTCGCCGACATGCCATTCCTCTCGTACGGCGTCACGCCCGAGGGTAGTCTGGAAAACGCCGGCATCCTGATGCGGGAGGGCGGTGCCGGAGCGGTCAAACTCGAGGGCGGCGAGCGCAGCGCGCGAACAATCGAGACCATCGTTAAGGCCGGCATCCCGGTCATGGGCCACATCGGGCTTACGCCGCAATCGATCCATCAACTCGGCGGCCATCGCGTCCAGGGCAAGACCAAAGAGGCCGGCCGGCAGCTCCTCGCCGACGCACTCGCCGTGCAACAGGCTGGGGCCTTCGCAATGGTTCTCGAGCTAGTGCCGGAAGGGTTGGCGGCCGCTATTACGGAGCGGCTACACGTCCCGACGATCGGCATCGGCGCGGGCGCAGGCTGTTCCGGCCAAGTCCAGGTCGTGACAGACACGCTGGGCATGAGCGCTGAGTTCACGCCCAAGCATGCTCGTCATTACACGGAGCTTTACTCGATTATCAAGTCGGCGGCCGAGGCCTACAAAGCAGACGTCGCCGCCGGAACGTTCCCTGGGCCGGCCGAAAGCACGCGTATGGATCCGACAACGCTGGAGCAGATCCTGGGCTCTGGTTCAGATGATCGACCGCAGATGGCCGAGGTCAGCGGAGGCATTCCGCTCGACCGGGACCTCTAGAGGTGGGCCACGACGCTCCGCCGCCGGACGTTCCAACCGTTCGCGTCTTGCGAACTCGCGCGGAACTCCGTCAAGCCCTGGCGGCCGCGCCCCGACCCGTGGGTCTGGTGCCAACGATGGGCGCGCTTCACGACGGCCACGCCTCGCTGATCCGGCGGGCACACCAGGAAAGCGCGACGGTCCTGGTGACGATCTTCGTCAACCCGCGCCAGTTCAACGAAACGGCCGACTTCGAGAATTACCCAAGACACGAGGCGGCCGACGTCCGACTGGCGGGCTCCGCCGGCGCCGACCTGGTCTGGATCCCGACTGTCGACGAGGTTTACCCGGCCGGATTCCAGACGAGAGTCAGCGTTGGAGCCATCGCCGAGTCGCTCGAGGGCGCGGCCCGCCCGGGCCATTTCGAAGGAGTCACGACGGTCGTGGCCATCCTGCTGGCGCTCGCTGGGGCCGAGAAGGCTTTCTTCGGCCAGAAGGACGCGCAACAGCTGCTCGTGATCCGGCGCATGGCAGGTGATCTCGGCCTGGCCACGGAGATCGTGGCCTGCCCGATCGTGCGCGAGTCCGACGGCCTGGCCGTAAGCTCCCGCAACGTTCGTCTCACGCCCCCGGATCGGGCGGCCGCCCCGGTTTTGCGACGCGCGCTGCTGGCCGCCCGTGCCGAGTACGTGGCCGGCGTCCGTGACGGCGACGTCTTGCGGGCCGCGATGAGTGACGCGCTCGCGGCCGAGCCACTCGCCACGCCCGAGTATGTGAGTTGCGCCGATCCGGCCACTCTGCGCGAGCTCGCCACGTTCGATGGGCCGGCCCTGCTCTCACTGGCGGTCCGGTTTGGCGGGGTGCGGCTGATCGACAACGAGTCATTGCCCGGAGGGCAATGACTTTGGAGGTTGGCCGGCAGGCCAACCTCTTGGGGCGACTCTGGCGGCCGGAGGGCAATGACTTTGGAGGTTGCCGGCAGGCCAACCTCTTGGGGCGACTCTGGCGGCCGGAGGGCAATGACTTTGGCGATTGGCCGGGAGGCGAGTCATT
>JAYUDR010000011.1:0-7265 GCA_043739665.1 Chloroflexota bacterium | reverse complement strand
AGTCCGGCCACGTTGCCGGCCGAGTTGCAAACACCGGCGATGGCGCGCAGGGATCCGTTCGGGTTCGCCGGCTCGTCGGGATCGAGCGCGGGAGTGCCGTCATCGCGGACGTACCGGAAGAGGACCTGACCGTTCGCCTCCAGTTCGTCGAGCATGGCTTCGTCGGCGTAGTAGCAGCCCTCGCCGTGGGCGACCGGAACGCGCATCGGCGCGCCTGTCGCCGAGCGGGTGAACGGCGAGTCGAGCCGATCTGGCTTGATGTTGACCAGGCGACCAACGAAACGCAGCGAACGATTGCGCAGCAACGCGCCCGGGACCAGCCCGGCCTCCGCCAGGACCTGGAAGCCGTTGCAGATGCCGAGGACCAGGCCACCCGCTGCCGCGAACTCCTTCACGCCGCCCATGACCGGCGAGAAGCGGGCAATCACGCCGGCTCGAATGTAGTCGCCGTAAGCGAACCCGCCCGGCAGGATCACGGCCGAGACGCCCTTCAGGTCGGGTGACTCATGCCAGAGCGAAACGGCCTCCACGCCGGCGACGGACAGCGCATTCAGCGAGTCAACGTCCGAGTTGGAGCCCGGGAATGTGACGACTCCGATCCTCACGGCTGCGGCACCAGCAGTTCGAGCGCGTACACCTCAATCAATGGATTGCTGAGCAGTTCCTTGGCGAGACCTTCCACGACGGCCCGGGCCTGGGCCTCCGACTCGGCAGTCACGGTCAACTCGGCCCGGCGGCCGATGCGGACTTTGGACACGTTAGTTACGTGGAGGTGAGGCAGGCTCTGCTCGACCGCCCGACCCTGCGGATCGAGGATGCCCGGCTTGGGCAGGACGTTGACGGCATACCGGAAATCACTCATTGGGCGACCACGTCCTCCTGCAGGTAGCGTTCGAAGCTGGCCCCGGTGATCCGCTCGAACGCCGCCACGTAGCGCGCCCGTGTGTCGCTGACGATCTCCGCCGGCAGCTCTGGCCCCGGGTAGGTCTTGTCCCACGGCTGGGTTTCGAGCCAGTCACGGATGGGCTGTTTGTCGTAGCTGGCCTGAGCGCGGCCCGGCTCGTAAGCCGACGCATCCCAGAACCGGCTGGAGTCGGGCGTCAGGATCTCATCAATTAGGATCAGGTCGCCGGTGTCGAGGGCCGTCCCAAGCTCGAACTTGGTGTCGGCCAGCAGGATGCCGGCCTTTTCGGCGATGTCGGCACCGCGCCGATACAGCCGCAGGGCAATATCTCGCACGCGTTCGGCCATCTCGGCGCCGACGAGACCAACCATGGCATCGAAACCGATGTTCTCGTCGTGCCCAACCTCGGCCTTGGTTGACGGCGTGAAGATTGGCTCGGGCAGCCGATCAGATTCGCGCAAGCCCGACGGCAGAGCGATGCCGCAGATCGCGCCGCTGCGCCTGTAGTCCTTCCAGCCCGAGCCGGCGACATAGCCGCGCACGATCACCTCGACCGGTAGCACGGCCGCGCGTCGGCAGAGCATCATCCGCCCGCGCAGTTCGCGCAGACCAGCCTCGTCCGTGTAGCCGGCCGGCAGTTTCGCCGGATCGACGCTGAGGAGATGGTTCGGGATGATGTCATCGGTCCGGCCGAACCAGAAGCGCGAGATGCCGGTCAGGACGCGGCCCTTGTCCGGGATCGGCGTCGGCAGGACCACGTCGAATGCGGAGAGCCGGTCGCTGGCCACGAGGAGCAGGCGGTCCCCCACCTCGAATAGATCGCGAACCTTGCCGCTCCGGACGAAGCCGGCGGCGTGCGAGGCCGTCCCGGCGTTCCGGGGGTCGCCGGGATTGGCGATGTCAGCGGGCGGCATCGGCGGTCTCCTTTGGGGCCTGGGTCAGGGTGTCCAGGCGGGCGATGGCAATCGGCACGTTGCGCAGGAAGTGGCTTTCGTCGAAGCAGGCGGCCAGCGCCTCGTCAGAGAGACGGGCGGCGACATCGGGATCGTCGGCGAGCAACTCGCGCAGCTGGCGTCGTTCGTCGGCGGCACGCAGCGAATTCCGCTGCACAACAGCGTACGCCTCTTCGCGGCCAAGGCCGGCCTTCTCGACGAGGGCCAGCAGGACGCGGCTGCTGCAATGGAGACCCAGACCACGCTCGATGTTCTCGCGCATCCGCTCCGGCCGGACGACAAGCTTCTCCACGAGACCGCGCGTCTTGACGAGCATGTAGTCGAGCAGGATCGTGGCGTCGGGAAGCAGCACGCGCTCCGCCGACGAGTGGCTGATGTCGCGTTCGTGCCAGAGCGGCTGATTCTCCAGCGCCGTGACCGCGTATCCGCGCAGCAGCCGCGCCAGGCCGGCGATTCGCTCGGACAGGATCGGGTTGCGCTTGTGGGGCATGGCCGAGCTGCCCTTCTGGCCGGCCCGGAAAGGCTCCATCAACTCGCCGATCTCGGTGTGCTGGAGGTTGCGCACCTCCGTGGCGATGCGCTCCAGGCTGCCGCCGGTGATGGCGATCACGGTGATGAGCGCGGCGTGGCGGTCGCGCTGGACGATCTGGGTGGAGATTAGGTCGCGATGCAGGCCGAGCTCCGCCAACACCTCCTCCTCGAGATCAGGCTCGAGGTGGCTGTAGGTGCCAACCGGCCCGGAAATCTTACCGGTGGCCGCCTCACCCACAGCGGCTGCCAGTCGGGTCCGGTCGCGGTCGATTTCGAACGCCCAACCGGCAATCTTCATGCCCAGCGTCGTCGGTTCGGCATGGACCGAATGGGTCCGGCCCATCATCACGGTGCCGGCCTCTGCGCGAGCTCGGATCACCAGCGCCTCGACCAACGCGTCGCAGTCGGCGACGAGCCGGTTGCCGGCGGCCTGGAGTTGGAGTGCCAAACCTGTGTCGACGACATCGCTGCTGGTCAGGCCGAGGTGCAGGAAGCGGCCCTCTTGGCCGACCTTCTCGGCGACCTGGCTGACGAAGGCGATAACGTCGTGATCTGTGGTCTTTTCGATTTCGGCGATCCGCTCGACATCGATGACGGCGCGCGCCTCAATGGCCCGCACCGCCTCCGCCGGAACCATGCCACGGGAGACTTCCGCCCGAGCCACGGCGATCTCGACCTTGAGCATTTGCTCGAAACGAGCCTGGTCCGTCCAGATGGCGCCCATTTCGGGCAGCGTGTATCTCGGAATCAAGAGACGCCACCTTTCGTCCAGGCCGAATCCGATACCGGATCGGGCGACGCGGCAGCTCGTCGCGAGGCCGTCGCCGGCAACATCGCCGCGATGTCGTGGCGGCGCTGCATGCCCGACCACGTGATGCAATCGGCGGCCTTCTCGGCGGCCGCCCGGGCGGACCGAAGCGTGGCTCCGACACCGACGACCGCCAGAACGCGTCCGCCGTTCGTTCTGTACGTGCCGTCCACGTCCCGTACCGTGCCCGCATGGAAGACCGTGGCCCCGGCAGCAGCAGCCTCCGAGAGCCCCGAGATGGCGTCGCCCCTGCGCGGCGTCTCCGGATAGTTGGCGGCCGCCAGGACAACGGCTACCGCCGCGTCGCCGGTCGTCGGTAGAAGCCGCTCCTGCAAACCCAACTCCGCAGCGGCCGAAGCGAGATCGCCCTGGGCGGCGCCGTACAGCAGCGGCCCAAGCGGCACCGCGAGGCGCGGCAGGAGCGCCTGAACTTCGGGGTCACCGAATCGGGCGTTGCATTCGATCAGAACGGGACCTTCCGGCGTGAGCATGAGTCCGGCGTAGAGCGCACCGCGGAAGGGCGCTCCACGGCGCGCAAGTTCGGCCAGGATCGGCAGGTGGATGACGTCCAGGAGAGTGGCACAAAGACTGTCGGGCAGATCCGGCACGGGGCTGTAGGCGCCCATACCACCGGTGTTCGGGCCGCGGTCGTCATCGAGAAGCCTCTTGTGGTCGCGGGCGGGCGGCAGTGCCAGCGCGCCGTGGTCGTCGCACAGGGCGATCAGGCTGGCTTCGGCCCCGACCAGGCGTTCCTCGATCACGACCAAGACCGAAGGCTCCGCCTTCGGTTGGCGAGAAGACCGCTCTGCGGTCTTCTCGGAAGTTGGCTCCCCCGACATGCCCGCGAAGAGCGCCCGCAGCGCCGCCTCAGCGGCCCCGAAATCATCACAAACCGTCACGCCCTTGCCGGCCATAAGGCCATCGGCCTTGACCACGACGCCGCGCGATCCGGACGCGGCCGTAAGCTCCGCGGCGAATGCGAGAGCCGGCTCGAGAACGGCGAAGTCTCGGCCTCGAGCCATCCGGACACCGGCAGCCGCAGCCACTTCGCGGCAGAACGCCTTGCTGGATTCGATGCGGGCGGCGGCCCGAGTCGGCCCGAATGTGGGCACGCCGGCGTCCATGAGCGCATCGGCCACGCCCTCGGCGAGGGCAGCCTCGGGCCCAACCACGACCAGGTCCACGTTCTCGCGGGTCGCCAACTCCACCACCGCGGCCGGATCCAGCGCCGAAACGCCGGGAAAGCAACGGATCTTGGGCTCTTCGCCGATGGCATCGCTGCCCGGCGCCACGAGTACCGCCTCAATAGCCGCCTCACGCGCCAGGCTCCAGACCAGGGCATGCTCGCGGCCACCGCCGCCGAGGACGAGCAGGCGTGCCGGGCCGCGGCTCGCGGCGCTTTCGTGCGGCATCGCCTGCCGGCTCATCGGTCGGCCGTCGTCTTCGGCCGCTGCGGCCGCGCCTTGCGCTCGATCGTCTGGTGGCGCTCCGGCCCAACCGAGACGAAACAGATCGGAGCGCCAGAAAGCCGTTCCACCGCATCCACGTAGAGCCGCGCGTTCTCCGGCAAGTCGGCCATGGAGCGGCAGTCGTGAATCGGCTCGGTCCAGCCCGGGAAACGCTCGTAGATCGGCGTCGCTCGGGCCAGGATATCGGCGTCCGACGGCCACCAGTCGACGCGCTGGCCATCGACTTCGTAGGCCATGCAGATCAGGACTTCGTCCAGGCCCGAGAGAATGTCGATCTTGTTGAGCATGATCGAGCTGACGCTGTTGACGGCGACGGCATAGCGCAGCGGGACGGCATCGAACCAGCCGACCCGGCGGCGCCGCCCGGTGTTGGTCCCGAACTCCCGGCCCCGGTCGATGATCCCATCCCCGATCTCGTCTTCCAGCTCCGTCGGGAAAGGGCCGGCCCCAACCCGCGTGGCGTAGGCCTTCATGACGCCGATCACTTCGTCGACCTGGAGCGGCCCGATGCCGCCGCCCGTGCAGGCCCCGCCGGCGATCGGGTTGGATGAGGTAACGAACGGGTAGGTGCCGTGGTCGAGGTCGAGCAGCGTGCCCTGCGCGCCCTCGAAGAGAAGGTGCTCACCGCGGGCCAGGCGCTCCTGGACCAGCTGGGTCGTGTCGGCCAGGTGCGGCTTGAGGCGGGTCCCCCATTCGGTCGCGAGAGTCACCAGTTCGTCGAGGTCGAAGCCCTCCACGCGGTGCTGGCGCTGCAGGGTGGCGTTCTTCTCGGGCAGGATCCGGGCGAGCTTGCTTCGCAAAGCCGGACCGTCGAGCAGGTCTTCCATCCGGATGCCGATGCGCCAGGCCCGGTCCGCATAGGCCGGCCCGATGCCGCGCCGCGTGGTGCCGACGGCCGCCTTGGCAAGGCGGGCTTCCATCGCTCCGTCGAGGGCGATGTGGTACGGCATGATCACGTGGGCGTGCTTGCTGACGCGAACGCGATCCACCTCTATGCCACGGCTCGCTAGCATGTCCAGCTCGGCGATCAGCGCGGCCGGATTGACGACCACGCCGTTGCCGATGATCGGGGAGATATGGGGGTAGAGCACGCCGGACGGGACGAGGCGCAGCTTGAAGACCTCCTCGCCCAGCACGATCGTGTGGCCGGCGTTGTCGCCGCCCTGATAGCGGACGACGGCCGTCACATGCTCGGCTAGAGCGTCTGTCGTCTTACCCTTGCCTTCGTCGCCCCATTGCAGGCCCACGATCACGGTGGCGGGCATCTAGTTCTCCCCTCGTGGCTGTGATGGGCCGGCACTATCGAAAGAGGCCCGGGAAACTAAAAAGCCCTCGGCCGATGGGCCGGGGACCTGGGTAGACTGCCCCTCCGGTGGAGCCGCGGCTCTTCTGGGAGCGAAGGTTGTGGTTCGTCTCACGGGGCGAACTCCACGCCTTCCTGAGGCAACGAGCACTCCTTGGCGATGGTTTCTTCTGCGCCCGAGACGCAGGGCCTCAAGCACGGCGGAGTATAGCAGGCACGCGGGCCGCTCCGAGCCACGGCACACTCCGAGCCCCGGCTATCGGGCGCGCCTGCTTCCCCTCGCTGGCCGTGGGCCTATCAGCGCTGGCGCGCCGCCAGGGCCGCCGCGACCGCCTCCGGGCCGCGGGCCCGCCACTCCGTTCCGATGGCGGCGGTGGCCGTCGCGCCCACTCGGCACGCGCCAGCGGCGAGCATCGACAGCAGCGCGTCCAGAGTCCGGACGCCGCCCGCGGCTTTGACGCCGACGTTGTTGCCGACCACGCGCCGCATCAGGGCGATCTCACCCGCCTCCGCGCCGCGTGGCGAATAGCCCGTCGCGTTCTTGACGAACGCGCCGCGCGCTTCGATGACGACGCGGCAGCCGGCCTCGACCTGCTCCGGCGTCAGGTACGCAGTCTCGAGAATCACCTTCACGGGCGTTGGGGCGACGGCGTAGCAGAGGCTCGCCAGCTCGTCCCGGACGTAGCCCAGATCGCCGGCCCGGAGCGCGCCGATGTTGATTACAACGTCCAGCTCGACCGCGCCCGACTCCACGGCCACCAGCGCCTCGCGCTCCTTGATTTGGGACGTGTGGGCGCCGTGGGGGAAGCCGATCACCGTCGTCGGGCCGACTTCGGTCCCTCGGAGGCGCTTGACAACGAATTCGAGGTCGGCCGGCCGGCAGCAGATCGTCGCGGTCTGCCATTCGATCGCGGCCTCGATTGCCGCGTCGACTTCGGCCCGAGTCAACTCCGGGCGGAGGATCGAATGGTCGATACAGGCCATCAAGGCACGCTCGTCAAGAGTGGCCACATCGATTGGCCCCCGATTTGCCAGCCGCGGCTTCATTCGCTTGACCGTCCTTCCGGCGCTATACACCTTTGGCTTCGCTCGCTTGGGCGTGCCTTCGGCTCACGTCGATCGCAATCATGTGGAACCCTCCCGGATGCCGGCCCGGCCCGCGCCTAACGGCGAAGCCAGGGCCAGCATAGCCGCTTGAGTCTCGGCTTGATGGATCAGGGATTCGGGACGATGACCAGACAAAAGCTGCCGCCGCCGGCAATGCCGGTCACGCCGGCCAGACCGGACGGGACGGTGT
>JAYUDR010000010.1:0-7268 GCA_043739665.1 Chloroflexota bacterium | reverse complement strand
CCTCCGGCGTGCCCTCGGCGATGACGTAGCCGCCTCGGTCGCCGCCCTCCGGCCCCAGGTCAACAATCCAATCCGCGGTCTTGACCACGTCCAGGTTGTGCTCGATCACGACCACGGTGTTGCCTGTTTCGACGAGGCGGTGGAGCACCTGGAGGAGCTTCTCCACGTCCGCCATGTGGAGGCCAGTTGTGGGCTCGTCCAGAACGTAGATCGTCCGGCCGGTCGCCCGCTTTGAAAGTTCAGTCGCCAGCTTGACGCGCTGAGCCTCGCCACCCGATAACGTCGTCGCCGGCTGGCCAAGGTGAACGTAGCCCAGGCCAACGTCAAAGAGCGTTTGCAATTTGGCCCGGACACTTGGCACAGGCGCATAGAAGGCGAGCGCCTCTTCGATAGTCATCTCCAGGACGTCGGCGATGGATCGACCCTTGTAATGGATCTCCAACGCCTCGCGGTTGTAACGCTTGCCCTTGCAGATCTCGCAGGTGACGTAGACGTCGGGCAGGAATTGCATCTCGATCTTGAGGATGCCATCGCCCTTGCAGTGCTCGCAACGGCCGCCCTTGACGTTGAAGCTGAACCGCCCAGGCTTGTAGCCGCGCACTCGGGCCTCCTGCGTCCCCGCGAATAGCTCGCGGATCGGGGCGAAGAGGCCGGTGTACGTGGCTGGGTTGGAGCGGGGCGTCCGGCCGATGGGGCTTTGGTCGATGTCGATGACCTTGTCGAGCGCATCGATGCCCGTGATCGAATCGTGGGCGCCGGGCTTGTCGCGGGCCCCGCTCAGATTGCGCGCCAGAGCCCGGAACAGGATGTCGGAGACGAGCGTGCTCTTGCCCGAACCCGACACTCCGGTCACCGCCACAAAGCAACCCAGCGGGAATGCAACGTTCACGTTCTTGAGGTTGTGTTCGCGGGCGCCTCGGACGACGAGTGAACGGCCGTTGCCACGTCGGCGCGTGGCCGGCACGGGCACCATCTGCTCGCCGCGCAAGTAGGCGCCAGTGAGCGAGCGGGGCTCGGCCAGGATCACATCGAGAGGGCCGGAGGCGATAATCTCCCCGCCGTGCTCCCCTGCCCCGGGCCCGATGTCGACCACCCAGTCGGCCGTTCGGATCGTCTCCTCGTCGTGCTCCACAACCAGGACGGTGTTGCCGAGGTCTCGCAGCCGGGTGAGCGTCGCGATCAGTTTGGCGTTATCGCGCTGGTGCAGGCCGATCGATGGCTCGTCCAGGATGTAGAGGACGCCCATCAGGCTCGACCCGATCTGGGTGGCCAGTCGGATCCGCTGCGCCTCGCCGCCGGAGAGCGTCTGGCTGGTTCGATCGAGGGTCAGGTAGTCCAGCCCGACGTCGATGAGAAAGCCGAGCCGGGACGAGACCTCCTTGAGGACCTGCCGCGCGATCGTCGTTTCGCGCTCGGTCAGCTTGGCTGGGAGTTGCGTTATCCATTCGCAGGCCGAGGTTATCGACAGCGTTGAGACATCCCAGATGTTCCGGCCGTCCAGCGTGACCGCCAAAATCTCCGGCTTGAGTCGCTTCCCGTCGCAGGTTGGGCACGGCCGGCCGACCATGTACCGCTCCAGCTCGGACTTGATGAACTCCGACTCGGTCTCCCGGAAGCGACGCTCCAGGTTCCCGACGATGCCCTCGAATGTGGCCCCGTATGTATTCTCGCCGCGATCGTGGCGGTAGCCGATTACGACTCGCTCGCCGCGCCCTGCGTACAAGATGTACTCGAGGGCTTCGGCCGGGAGGTCCTTGACCGGCGCATTGAAATCCCAGCCATGCTCGCGGCAGACGGCCTCGATGATCTTGCCGTGCCACGAGCCCTCCATCGGCAAACGCGCCCACGGAACCAGCGCGCCTTTCGCCAGCGAAATGTTCTTGTTGGGGATGACCCGGTCCGGATCAATCTCCAGACGGCTGCCGATGCCGGTGCAATCCGGGCAGGCGCCATGGGGCGAGTTGAAGCTGAAGCTGCGCGGCTCCAGTTCGTCGACGGTGGTGCCGTCGTACGGGCAGCTGTACTGCTCGCTGTAGCGGCGCTCCTCGAACTGCGGCGGCTCTCCGTCGCGCGGCACCGGCGCGATGAGTACGACGCCTTCGCCGAGTCGCAATGCGGTCTCAACTGAGTCGGCAAGGCGGGCGGCATCGGGACGTTCGGTCTCAGGCGCGGCCGAACCTTGGCACGCGGTCGAGCCGGTGGCATCGCCGTCGACGTGGAGCCCGCCGCCACCCGCGCCGCCACCCTGGTCCGCGCCGCCGCCGTGGCGGACGATGAATCGATCCACCACCACTTCAATCGAGTGGCGCTTGTACTTGTCCAGCGGCCGCGTTTCGGCGAGGTCCATCTGCTCGCCGTCGACGCGGATGCGGGCGAACCCTCCGCGCCGGATCTGGTCGAAGACTCGATCACCTTCGGTCTTGCGATCCTTGATGACCGGCCCCAGCACCATTAGCCGCGTTCCCTCCGGCAGCTCGTAGATCTGGTCCACGATCTGCCCGACCGACTGGCGCTCGATCTCGCGGCCGCAGACCGGGCAGTGGGGATGGCCGATCCGGGCGAACAGCAGGCGGAGGTGGTCGTAGATCTCGGTCACCGTGCCGACCGTCGACCGCGGGTTCCGGCTGGCGCCCTTCTGGTCGATCGATATCGCCGGGCTCAGGCCGTCGATCTGATCGACGTCCGGCTTGTGCATCTCCCCAAGAAATTGGCGAGCGTAAGCTGACAGGCTCTCAACGTAGCGGCGCTGTCCTTCGGCGTAGATCGTGTCAAAGGCGAGGCTGCTCTTGCCCGATCCAGAGAGCCCGGTGATGACCACCAGGCGGTCTCGCGGCATCGAGACGGTCACGTTCTTGAGGTTGTGCTCGCGGGCCCCGCGAACGACAAGCTGTTCCTGCGGCATATGGCCTCATTGTAGGCCAAACAACCGAAACAGAACAGACGTTCGTGCAAGTCGTAGCGGCGGCGGAGACGGTGCGCCCGAATCCCCCGCAGATGTCCAGTATGCCCGCTACGAGTCGTGGTCCCAGGCGTGGCGCTCAAGCCAGCCGTTCATGCGCGTCCTGCATCAGTTCAGGAAGGAGCTTCTGGCCGCCTTCGAGGACGTTGGTTTCGATGACGACCCGACGTATCTGGCGCGGCTGCGAGCCTAGCGGCGAAAGCGGCAATCTCGATCCACCGACGAGCTGAATGACCAACGGACGTGAACGAGTTACATAGACGGCGCCTGGGTCCAGGACGAGGTGCGACTTGCCTTCCTAGCCCAAGCAGACCACCTCGGACCACAGGACAGGGGCCCAGTGGCGCACCGCGCACGATCACCGGCAGCCGTTGGGCCAAAGCACTGCTCCGAGGAAGTTGCGGGCTAGGAAACGGGTGGGACTCGCTCGTAACGACTTGGCAGTCTCGCCGGATCAGGCCGATCCGCGCGCCACCGCGCAAGTTGGATCGTCTGGTGATGCGTGCGGAGGGTCCGGGCAGGGTCTGGGCGAGGTCCGGGCAGCGTCCGGGCAGCGTCCGGGCCGGGTCCGGGCAGGGTCCGGGCCGGGTCCGGGCAGCGTCCGGGCCGGGGCAACCTCTCGTCTAGCCAACACGTGACTACTATCGAACCCCAAGCCCCTCTTGCACCCTCTTTGTCGTCGGTCTGGCGCCCATCCCGCCTCCGCTTGAGCGTGGGGAATCGAGATCAACGCCGCTGGTGCACCCAACCCCACGTCACGGAGTGGATAGCAGTCACCCAGTGAATGAACCGCAACTCGGGCCGGGGCGAACGTCGCCGCCGGCATCACCTCAGGAGGCGCGCACGAAGCGCTCGTAGCGACGTTCGAGCCGCTCTCGATCGGGTCGATCGGTCGCCGACCTCGGCAACTGGATCGTCTGGCCGTGCGTTTGCTTCAAGCCGACCAGGAGCATCGGCCCATCCGACTCCGCCAGGATCGATTGCCTGACTTCGATCGTGTAGTCCGGTCGGACGGTAAGGAAGAAGCTGTCGAAGGCGGCGTGATGCAGCTTGCATAGCGCCAGGCCGTTGCTGACGACGGGATCCCCATCGTCCTCCGCGTCCCCGACGATGTGGGCTGCATCTAGCAACTCCTGATGGTGGAGGCGGCAGATGGCGCACTGCACGCGGTAGGCATCGAGCACTCGCTCGCGGAACCGGCGCTGGTGAACGCGGCGGCGGAAGGAGGAGGTGACGTAGCGCCGCTCTATGGGGCCAGAATCGCTCGCGGCGCTGGCGGGATCCTCCGCCAGAACTTGCATCCTGGATTCGACATCAACGTCGAACACGAGCCGGTCGGGGTTGTCACCGATAACGAAGACCGGGGATTGAGCCATATATCGCCCGGCCTCGAGACGCACGAACAGGATCAGCGGGACACGCAGTTCCATGGCCTTTCTGAGACCCACATTGTCCGGATGACGTACATCGGTTCCCCGGTACGAATAGCGAAGGCGGGGCCCGTCCATTCGGTCGGCATACGGGCCGTCTGGAATGGTCGTGATCGACAGCGGCAACTCGCAGATTCGGGGCTTGAAGATGCCCTGGGGCCCCAGAAGTGGAACTCGCTGACCTTCGAATTCGAATCCCTGCGCCAGGAGTGTCCGGGGTAGGACGTCGCCCTGCAGCTCGACCTGCTCGCGCAGCCACTCAAAGGCCGCGAGCCGAACCCTCAGATCCCCCGACTCGTCCACAGCCGCAGCATACGCCCCACATTCGCGCACGTTCTAACCGGACCCGGCGGTCCCGACCGAACTGCTGTAGTCGGTGCTGCCGCTACTCCGCTCGACGATCCATCCAGTACGACCACACGTCAAGGTCCGGCGCCTCGTAGCCATTGGCCGAGAGCACCGTGCAAATCTGGGTGCGGTGGTCATCGCCGTGATGAAGAGCCTGGGCGATCAGCAGGTTGGTGGCGTGCGGCAAGTCCGGCCGATCGCCGCGGGCCGGGATCGTCACGTCAACCTCACCCACGCGGGCCAGCAACACGCGCCATCGAACGGCCTGATCGCGCAGCTGCTCGGCCAGCTCGTCGAGTGAGCGCGTCGCATCTGGTCCCGTCCGAGGCGGCAGATCCACGCCCTCCAAGTAGCGCAGATACCGCCCGTCCGCGCCCAGAAGATGCGATAGCGTGGCAAGCACTTCCCCATAGACGCCCTCCGTCGTGGCCGAGAGCGCGGCCTCCGGTAGCGTCCGAAGGTGCAGGATCAGCCGTTCCGTTGCCCAGGTATGGTGTTGAAACGCCTCGCTCAGCGGATCCATCGAACCTCCTCCACGAACCTAACGACGCCGCCGGCCACCCGGCGAACGCGTGCGAAGGTATGGTCCCACATCGGTCTAGACCGGCGGCTCACACGCGATGTCAGAATTAGGCCATGACCGTCTCCTCCGCCCACCCCGCAAATCGCCCCCAGCTACGCGTTCGGGGCGCTGCCGTTGCCACGGCCTTCCTGCTCAACGGACTCAGTTTTGGTGTCTGGGCCGCGAGAATCCCGGCAGTTCAGGCCCAGACGCATCTCGACGAGGCTGGGCTCGGTTTCGCGCTGCTCGGCGCCGCCATCGGCGCAGTGCTGACGATGACGCTCGGTGGCGCGCTCGGCGGCAAGTTCGGCACCCACGTCATGACCTCGCTGACCCTCATCGGCTGCGGCGCGATGATGCCTCTCATCGGCGCGAGTTCGGACTTCACGAGCCTCTTTGCGAGCCTCTTCCTGTTCGGCATCTCGCAGGGAACGATGGATGTCTCCATGAACGCCAACGGACTCGCGGTCGAGCGCGCGGGATCCGGCCCGATCATGTCGCGGCTCCACGCGACCTGGAGCATCGGAGCCTTCACGGGGGCGCTCGTGAGCGCGCAGGTGGCGGCCGCGGGCATAGGCGTCCTGCCCGAATTCGCGGTCGTCGGCGTGGGGCTCGCGCTGGGTGGCATCGTGCTGCGTTTCGCGATGCTCCCGGATCGCCACTCCGAGGGCGGCCGCCTGCGCCGCCCCACAGGCCGGCTGTTGCTGCTCGGAGCCCTGGCACTATTTGGGCTTCTCGCCGAGGGATCGGCCACGGATTGGAGCGGCGTCTACCTGCGCCGCACCCTCGAGTCCACCGAGGTCATGGCGGCCCTGGCGGTAGCGACATTCACCGGCTCGATGGCCCTGGCCCGTCTCTTTGGCGACCGCCTGACGCTCACCCTCGGCCCGAGCCGACTCGTGAGCGGCGGAGCAACGCTGGCCGCCATCGGTCTAGGGTTGGCGCTCGCCTTTGCCACGCCGTGGATCGCGATCGCCGGCTTCGGTTTGATGGGATTGGGGCTCGCCGCCGTGATCCCGACCCTTTTCCGAGCGGCAGGTTCGCAGCCCGGCGTCCCTTCATCAGTGGGAATCGCCGCGGTCTCCACGATGGGTTACGCGGGCGGCCTCGCCGGTCCGCCGATCATCGGCACGGTGGCCCACGCCGTCACCCTGCGCGGCTCGCTGGCAATCATCCTGATCATGCTCGCCATCCTCGCCATAGCCGGCAATCGGGCACTCTCGCAGCCGCGGGACTAGCGGCGCCGCCGACCACCCGGCGTGCGCCCTCCGGTGCGCTTGATCACGTTCGGCGTGACGGTATGGTCCCACGTCGGCCGGTCGATCCAGTTGGCGGCCCAGCCGTCGTCTTCGTGCTCATCCCGGATGCCCGGCAGCCAGTCCGACGCGGTGTCGACGGCGGCGTCTCCGCTGGGCGGTTCTCCACCGGGCTCCTCTGGGGCGGCCACAACCTTGACCTCAGTGACATCGAGCGAGGCGGCCGAATTGCCACCCATGTACATGGACTCGAACACGCGCCGCGCAACCTGACGGACGGGCTTGATCGTGTGACCTGCCCGTGCCGGCGCCTCTCGATGGCCGGACGCGCCGGACGCGCCGGACGGCCGCGTCTTGGCCGCGCGTTCGGCCGCCCGAGCGACAGCCGCCGAGGCATCCTCATCGAGCACGCGCAACCTGATCTCTTGGACCTCGTCTCGCAGCGCGGCCGCTCTTTCGAACTCGAGTGACCGGGCAGCCTGACGCATCTCCGCCTCCATCTGCGCCACCAGCTTCTCAATCTGGCCTTTCGCCATCTCGGTGAATGCGCGCTCCTGCCCCGGTGCCGTGGCGTACGTGCCGTGGGCCTCCGCTACCGCCCGCAGCCGATCGTTGATGTCGCGGATGCCCTTCACTATCGTCACCGGCTCGATGTTGTGCTCGCGGTTGTATCGCTCCTGAACGGCGCGTCGCCGGTCCGTTTCGCCGATCGC
>JAYUDR010000009.1:0-17014 GCA_043739665.1 Chloroflexota bacterium | reverse complement strand
GGTCGGCCGGCAGGTCTGGCGGTAGGTCGAACTTGCACATCTCGACGTAGCCGAGAATGGCGGTCAGCAGGTTGTTGAAGTCGTGGGCTACGCCGCCGGCAAGGCGCCCAATCCCCTCCATCTTCTGAGATTGCAGTAGCTGCTCCTGGAGGGCACGCCGGTCGGTGATGTCCTCGTAGGTGCCGAGGATTCCGACGACGCGGCCATCCTCGTCGAGCAACGGCACCTTGCTGACGTGAACCCAACTCTGGGCGCCGTCGGCCCGACCCTGCCGCTCGTCGTAGCCGAGCTTCGGGAGGCCGCTGCTCATGACTGCCGAGTCGTCGGCGATGTAGTCGTCGGCGAGATCCCGCCAGGGCAGTTCGTAGTCGTTCTTGCCAACGATCTCGCTCGGATCAGTCAGGCCGGCGTCACGCGCGTGGGCTGCATTGCAGCCGACGAAAACCCCGTTAGTGTCCTTCCAGAAGACGCGCTGCGGGATCGTATCGAGGATCAGTCGGAGCATCTCCTGGGCGCGGAAGAGTTCGTCCTCGCTGCGCCGGCGAGCCATGTTGTCGTGCATGGTGGCAACGTAGCCGTCGCCCAACCTGGTGATACTGACCTCGAAGTCACGGCCAAACCCGTCTGGGTCGCGGCGGTCGGGAACCTCGTGGTCCCGAATCAAGTTGCGCACGAGTGGCTCGCCGCTTTCGACCACGCGGACGTACGCGTCGAACTGCCCGTTCGCGCGCCAGTCCGGATAGAGTTCGAGAATGCGATGGCCGACGAGCTCCTCGTGGGTCAGGCCGCTGAGGCGGCCGGCAGCCTCGTTCGCATACTCGATCCGAAAGTCCACGATGCGTCCGGTCTCGTCGCGGATCGCGCTGTCGATAACGACGCCGTCGACCATCACGTCGAGGCAGGCCGCCAGAGGCCCATCGGCGCTCGACAGACGCGTCTCTGCTTCGCGACGCCGGCCTTCCGACTCGGCAAGCTGGAGCGCCAGGTCGGCCAGTTGGATGCGCAGGCGCTGGACGGAGTCACTCTCGCCAGCCGCGGCGGGGACGTCCGCGTGACCTGTTTTCGGCTGTCCTTTGCGAGCGCTCATCGACGACTCCGCCGCTCGTACCAGCGAGCATTGACTCCAACCCGGCGGCACCTAGACCGCACGGGCCGGCCGCCTTAGGGATCGGCCGATAATCTCGGACTCTACACCCAGAATCGTCGGGATTCTCATACGCGTCGGTCACCTCTCCGATGACGATCGGATCGGTACTCGGCACCCTTGCCGCACCGACGGCCACGAGCGCAGACACCTTAGGGGCCGGCCGGCCTTGGCTGGGACCAATAGCTGGTCGTCCATTAAGTGTGCCGTTGCCGCGACACTAAATCGCGCCGCACATTTAGCGAGCCAGCGCGTCTCGGTCATGTGTCTATGGCTGGTCGAAGCCGCGGCCGAGCTCGGATCACGGCCCCGGTTTGGGCCGGCAAGCCTAGATCGCGCGGATCCGGTTGTTCTTGGGGTTGTGCTCCACCTCGGCCAGCCCGAGGGCCTCCATGAGTGGCGGCACGTACATTCCGAACCGGCCGCGTAGACCCTTCTTGAGGCCGTACCAGCCACCGACCGGGTTCTCGGCCGAGCGTCCCCAGGCTTCGACGGTGCCGTCGGCTGCAGGCTTTTGCTCGTCGGCGCTGCCGAGCAGCATCCAATCGCCGTGCCGCTTCAGCATCGCGTGCAGGTCGTCGAGGCACCGCAATTGGTAGCGCAGGACGGTACTGCCAACCGTGCAAACGAGTGCCGGCGGATCGGCTGCCTCGTCCCGATACATCTGGTACGCCGAGGTGCCGCTCGGCGTCTTCAGCTGCCACGGCTCTTCGCGCGTGCCACTGCCATGAACGTCGGCTGCCGCCATCTCGCCTCCTCGTCCATACCGGCGCCGTCCTGGCCGTTCTCGGTCGGTTCGCCGCCGGGGCGACCGTACAGCCGGGCACACTGCGGCGCGCCGGCAGGGTGGGGGCGGTCACGTGGTGGGACAAAGCCAGCGGGCGGCCGAGGCCGTTGATTGAAGCCGCTACCTGACCGGATCGATGATGACCCACTTCCCGTACCACTCGGCCCGGCCGATTTGGCCGTCGATCGGGTCGGCATATGGAGAGTCAGTCTCGAGATACGGGCCGAACTTGACCCACGTCCCTCCAGAACGCCAATCCGCCGTTGTGGTAAATGTGTCTCGGTGGCCTGTGGACTTAAGCGGGTCCGTCATATAAACGCCCAAGATGCTGAACGACAGCGAGCCGGCGCTAGGATCGGCGCCCGAAACCTTATAGCCCGTGATCACCTGCGCGTGGGTTCCCGACCGGGCAAGGATGCCGACCGGCTTGTGGTGAGTGGCAACGGCGGACACCGCAGCCTTCGCGGCCGAGTCGAATGAGGAGTAGGACGAATCGCGGTAGACGCCGGCGCCCACGCTGCCCCAGCCGTAGTAGTTGAGGGCATTGCGCCAGCCGTGCGGGTCCGTCCCAGCCGAGCTGGTGAGCATGGTCATGTGCTCGCGCTCAAAACCGAGGATTGACTCCTGTGTGTCGTAGGACGTGGTGGGCTGCCAGACGAACCCGGAAGCCGAGCCGGCAGAGGTGATGGTATTCAGCATCGATTCGGACGACGCGGCTGTGCAGGCCGTGTAGTCGGGGTCCTGATAGCGGTCCGATCCAGGGCTATAGAGATCGAAGGTCCACGTCGGGGGCTCCGGTGACGACGAGGGAGCGTCGGTAGGAGTCGGGGCAGGCGTAGGCGCAGGTGTTGGATCGGGGGCGGCAGTCTGCCCCGGAGTCGGCGTCGGGACCGGCGCTGGAATCAGGGTCGGAGTCTGCCCCGGAGTCGGCGTCGGGACCGGCGCTGGAATCAGGGTCGGAGTCGGCGGCGGTTTGGGGGTCGGCGGCGGTTTGGGGGCAGCCTTAGCCCGCGTGGGCAGCGGGGTCGACTTCGAAACCGGGGCCAGTGGTGCCGCTGCGGGCAACGACGAGATCGTCGGTGCCGGGCTAGCAACCGATCCATCCGTGGTGTCGAGGAACAACGTGGCCTTCGAGACGGCGGCGTCCGCCTCCACGCGATCTGGAGTGGCCTCGACCTCGGCGATGAGCTCAGCAGTCCTGGAACCGTGCGCAAGTGTGAGGGCGGCGACGACTGCCGTCGGAGCGGCAGCCTGCGTCCGCGGCATCGCCAGACCCATAACGGAGAGGACGACGGCCGCTGGAAGAACCCCGAGAGCGATTCTCCGGAGACGATTGGTCAATGCGGTTGATCCCCGAAATCGACGGCGTCGGAGCCGTCACGAACCGCCTAATTAGAACCGTTTCCTCCGACGCCTTTTCGGTGATATCGGTACGAATGCCCCATCGCTTAGTACCACTTGACGGCCATCCTCCTTGCCTGGGACGACTGGTGCGGTTTCTACGACCATGTCGTGCCGTCCACGGTCGAAGGCTACGGCTACGACCTTAGGTCGGGCCCTGGCCCAGCTCCCGCTCAGGCTGCATGCGGACCGATCGCGCCACAAGCCGGGGCCACCGACCGTCGCCGGACGAATAAGATGTCCCGACTCTGGCTCACATCCATACGCATCGAGGATCGGCCGCTTGCCCTCGTCTGACGAAACGCCCAGAGGCAGAAGGCTGAGCCGCCTCAGGGCGGCCGAATCGGCGTTGTACCGGGACGAAGCCGGAGTGGCCGACGCCGGAGTGGCCGACGCCGGTTTGGCCGACCGCGTTCGGAACCTGATCCGGAGGTCTCTACCGAAGGGCGCGGTGATCCTGGGCCTTCTGTTTGTCGTGAACGCAGGCTCGGGCTTCGTGGCCAAGAAGGTGTTGGGCCACGTGTTCGGCGCCGGGGCGGAGCTTGATGCCCTCTGGAACGCCATCTCCCTGACGTCGTTCCCCGTGACCGTCCTCGTCTTGGGAGGTGTCATCGGCCCCTTCTTGCCGCTGTTTGTCGGCCTCAAGGGCGAAGCTGATACATCTGCCAGAGACTTCGCTCGCACGATCCTGACATGCGCCTTGCTCGCCACGGGCGTGGCCATGGGCTTGCTTTTCATCTTCGCGCCCCTCGTGGCCCCTCTGGCCTCACCGGGGTTCGTGGGCGACCAGCGAGATCTATATATCGGCCTCATCCGGGCCGTTGCGCTGGGCCAGGTCGCGATCGCGGCTTCAATGGTTCTGGGCGAGATTCTGATCGCGGAACGTAGGTACCTCTCGTACGGCCTGGCCGAGTTTGCCCAATATGCCGGACTGGCGGCCGGCGCACTTCTGCTGAGCCCGTTTTTCGGCATTTACGGGGCGGCGCTGGGCTTCCTCTTAGGCGCGCTCGGCCACCTGGGAGTCCGGCTCGTAGGCATCTCTCGGACCAGCTTCCGTCCACGAGCGGCGCTGGCGCTGAGGACGAAGGGCGTAGGTGAGTTTGCCTGGTTGATGCTACCGAACATGGGTAGCCGCGGCCTAACCGCGTTGTTCTTTTTGTACTTCGGTCAGGTCGCGTCGACCCTCGCAACCGGATCGGTCACTTCTATCAACTACGCCCAGGACTTCCAGAGCACGGCCGAGTCGGTGGTCGGCCTGTCGTTCGCGCTGGCGGCTTTCCCGGCTCTTTCGGCTGCCGCGGCGGTAGGTGACAGGCGCACATTCAAGCGGATCTTCCGGACGAACTTGCTTACGATCGGCCTCTTCTCCATTTTGGCGGCTGCCACGTTGGCCCTGCTTGCCGGGGTCATCGCCGGCCTGTTCCGCGGTGGTGCCTTCGACGACACGGATGTCTCGAGGATGAGCATGGTCCTCATCATCCTGGCGATCTCGGTCCCGTTCGAGTGCCTCGTCGAACTCTATGCCCGGGCCATCTTCGCGACTCATAACACCCTCCAGCCGACGCTCGCGGTCGCGGTCGGATTCGTTGTCGGCGTGATCACAACGACGATGCTCTCGGGACCCCTCGGGCTGGCTGCTCTTCCTCTCGGCTACGTGGCCTTCCGGGCCGTGCATCTAGCGGCACTGGCTATCTTCCTGAAGCCTCGTATGGAGCGCATGGGGGGCACGTCGCCCTGGACGCGGGCAATCGTTCACGATCGCTGGAACGGCGCTCAAGTCTCCAATCGCCGATCCATGCCCGTCGGTCAGATCGCGCTGCTGACGGTACTCCTGGCCACCCTAACCGCCGGAACCGTATTCGCCGGCGCGCAGGCGCTCAACCACACATCACTTGTGGGGAACCCGCAGACGACACCGTGGGCACGGGTCAACGGAACCCGCGAGCCGGTCCTGACGATCCCGCCGGCCACGCCGACCGCTCTGAACGTAGTATTCGCGCCTTCTCCCAGTCCCGCACCCTCCGGGACACCCGGCATCTTTGTCATGGACCTCTATCGTGATGGCGACTTCGTAAGCGAATCCAAGAACACCTGGTGCATTGCGGCGGCTATGCAGACGTCGATAAACATGATGAGCGCGACGGCCGACACAACCCGAGACACCCAGGCCAGCCTCTTCGATCTGGCCGTTTCCATTGGGGGTTCGCAGAAGGGCGGGACCGATCCAGACGGTTGGGCCGGAGGCCTTGCTTCTCTGGGCTACGGGAAGTACTCGGTCGGGGCCAACGTGAACATGGTCGCGGCGGTGCACACTGTCGCCAAACAGATTCGCATTACCGAGCGGCCCGCCGGCCTGGTCGTCTGGAGAGGCTGGCACTCCTGGGTAGTCTCGGGATTTACAGCAACGGCAGATCCGGCGACCTCGGACAAGTTCACGGTTCTGTCGCTGCGCATCGAGGACGTTTGGTATCCCCGAGCGTCGGACTTGTGGCCCAAGTCACGCGCGCCCGACGCGGATGTTCCGGTCAGCGCGCTGGCCCCTGATTACAAGGTCTGGCTGCAATCGGGCACGTGGCCCGGCCGCGACGGCAGGTACGTTTACGTGATTCCGGAGCTCTGACCCGAGCAAACCGCAGGCTGCACTTTCGATCGGGGCGCGTAGCCCGATGGGGACCCAGGTCAGCCTGACCAAAGTTAGTGCGGCCACAGGGCGGAACGGGCCCGTCTGCGGACCCAATTTTCAGGCTATTCCAAGGTCATTGCTTGCCATTTCTCCGGCTCCGTCGCAGCAGGCTCGCAGGGCGCAACCACGATGGCGAAGGTGAACCGGAGGCCTCGGCCTGCCCGTACCCCCTACGCACCCCTTCGAGACGAAGAGGGCCGTTCGAAGCAGGATCCACGGGCAATGGGTCCAGGAGAAACGACATGCATCCCAGACCACGGTGGACTTCAATGGCGGGCCTGGTTGTCGGCGCAGCTTTCGTGGCGAGTGCGTGCTCGGCCGCGGCCGCAACCCCAGTAAGCACGGACGCACCGGTCATGGCCACGCCCACTACAGCCGCCTCGGCAGGGGCCGCCGGCCTCACGTTGGCATCAACCAACGACGCCAAACTTGGCGGGTATCTGACCGGCGTCAACGGCATGACGCTCTACATACTCACCAAGGACACACCGGACACCAGTTCCTGCACCGGGACGTGTGCGACCAACTGGCCGCCCCTTACCGTCGCGGGCGGAACGACTGTTAAGGGCCCAAGCGGAGCCGCGGCCCCCTTTGCCACGAGCCCGCGCGCTGACGGCACCCTTCAGGTCACCTACAACCACTGGCCGCTGTACTACTTCGCCGGCGACTCGAAGGCCGGAGACACCATGGGCCAGGGCAAGAACGCCGTCTGGTTCGTTGCGCCAATCAGTGGATCGCTCGCGTCCGCGGCGCCTTCTGCGGCGCCGTCAACGGCGCCGGCAGTCAGCCCAGTCGTGGTTCCGTCTATGACCAGCGGCTACTGATAGCCCGGCGGCCCTGCGCCGCCCACCCGGATTACTCCCAGAACCCGCCGGCGCCCGACCGGCGGGTTCTCCTGTATTACGGGAGAAGTACCGCCGCGAACGCCTCCGCGATGGCCCGGTAGCCTCGGGCATTGGCGTGGAAATCAGGCCCCAATGGCGGCGGCGCTGCGCCCCACGTCCACTGGCAGGCCAGGGCAACGTTCACCGGTACCGGGCCGACGTTTGGCAACTCCATGATGGTCTCAAAATCAGTCGTGCGGAAGATCCCTTGGACGTCCGCGAGTCGCAGTCCGGCGGCGCGGTAGATCTCCCGGAGGTGGGCATTGATCGGCACAACCGCATCCCACACAGATGATCGGGCGATCGCTTGGCCCTCCGGGCCGAGAAGCCACATCGTCAGGAACGGATCGTAGGTCGTCATGCCAACGATTGGCACCTGAGGGCCGGCCGCTTCCTGAAGCCGACACAGGATCCCGGGTAGGTTGCGGCTGATGTTGGCCAGTCCAACCGGGATCGATTCCAGCGTGTAAGCCGGCATGTCGTTGAGGCCGATATCCAGGGTGACGAACTCAACACAGCCGCGATGCTCGCGCAGAAAGGCGACCGCCTCCTCGATCTGACTGCCGTGCGGGTAGGTCGTCAGTCCGCCGTCGATCATGGTCGTGGTCGACTCGCCCGGGTACCCAAGATTGACCGTTCGCAGAGACGGCAGGACCAGTCGAGCGATAGAGGCCAGCTGGTCAGCGTAGCCCTCGTCGGTGCGGAACTGCGACTCCTCGCGGCCGATCGGCTGAACTCCGACAGCCAGCGAGTCGCCAAGTGACAGATAGTAGGTTGGGGCCGCGTCATCGATCGTCATGGCGCCCGTGCGTCTCCGAGATGCATCTCAAGTCCCCGCGAGCCTAGCAGCCACGGCCGCCGACGAGTGTCGTCCGGCCGACACCGGTCCACACGGCCCAGTCCTGGACCGGTGATACTGGCCCCTAACAAAGCAGGCCTTCCGGCCGAGCCTGACCCGAGGCGCATTTGGCGAGCGGGGCGGCGTTTCGGTCCGCCAACCAGAGGCGCTCGCCGGTGCTCGACGCGGCCCAGGGAATCGAATCGATCGTGGACGAGGTGCCCATGGCCGCCGGCCCAACCCACGATTTGGACGGGCGCCCCACTAAACGCCTGCCGCTGGCGCACCTGATTCGAATCTCCATGTACTGGCTGGGCATCTCGGCCGTCTGGAGTGGGATCCTCGACATCGTCAACAACCGCCTGCAGTACACGGGCCTGGTTCCAAAGGGCAGCGAAGGCCTGGGCGGGCTCCAGATCGCGCTCGCCGGCACGTTCATCGCCATCCTTGTCCAACCGACCATCGGCACGATCAGCGACTACACCATGACTCGCTGGGGCCGCCGAAAGCCGTACATCTTCATCGGTGCCGCCCTTGATCTTCTTTTTCTGTGGGGCGTTGCCACGTCCAACACACTGCCGGCGGTTGCGGCCTTCGTGACCATGCTCCAGTTCAGTTCGAACTTCGCCCAGGGCCCGTTCCAAGGGTATGTTCCGGATCTCGTCCCGGCCAAGCAGGTGGGCCTGGCGTCGGGACTGATCGGTCTTATGGCCGCCCTCGGCAACGTGGCCGGGTACGCGGTATCGGCCGTCGCCCTGATGCTGAGCCAGACTGACCCCAACGCCTTCGTCTACGGCACCATGGCCATCGGATTGATCGAGTTTCTGACGATGCTCAGCGTCGTGCTCAGCGTCGACGAGGGTAAGATGGCCAAGCCTCGCGGGGGCAAGTCGTGGTTCGCGATCGCTCGGGAGGCGTGGGGCACCGACATCCTGCGCGAGCGCAGCTTCCTGTGGTTGGTTGGCTCGCGCTTCTGCATCCTCACCGGCGCGGCGCTGTATCCGATAATGGCCACGTTCTACCTGGCCCAGGTCTTTGGCTTGGATCAAAGGGCTGCCGGTGACACCAAGCTGGTCCTCCTCGCGGTGGTCGGCGTGTGCGTGACTCTCTCGGTCGTACCCTCCAGCCGGCTGTCCGACAAGGTCGGCCGTAAGAAGGTGATCTACGCCTCGTGCCTCGCCGGCGGGTTAGGGCTCGGAATTGGCGCGGTGGCGCCGACCCTGCCCGTAGCCCTGGCCGGGGCCGCCCTTTTCGCCATCGCCGCCGGAGCCTTCCTGGCGGTGGACTGGGCACTCATGAGCGACATCGTTCCCAAGGCCTCGACAGGCCGCTACATGGGCATCTCTAACGTGGCCACGGCCTCGGCCGGGACGGTGGCCCTGGCCCTGGGCGGCGCCGCCGTCATGGACACGGTGAATCACGCCTTCGGCTACGGGACCGGCCCTCGCGCGGCCCTCGGCTTCGGTGTCGTGTGTTACATCCTCGGGGCACTGCTGCTCAAACCCGTGGTGGAGCGTCGTCGAGAGCTTGTGGCGGCCTCGTAGCGGGAGCGGCCCCGCTCGGAGCGGCCTCGTAGCGGGAGCGCCCTCGTAGCGGACAAATCGCGGGGCCCAGAGCGGGAGTAACCTTCCTGCGGAGGTGGCAACAACGGCATGAATGCGCTCGGCCAGCGGCTCCTGATTCTTGAGCCTCAGTACCGCCAGCGAGTGTGGGGTGGACAGCGCCTCCGACAGTCTGACCCGCCGATCGGCGAGGCCTGGATCGCCTATGGCCCGAGCCTCGTGTCAAACGGCCCCCACGCCGGAGAAACACTCGACGCGCTGATGGCGAGTCAGGGCACCGCCCTCATGGGTACGGCTGTTGCCCGGCGCTATCCAGCCAGATTCCCGATCCTGATCAAGCTGCTGGACTGTGCAGATTGGCTTTCCGTCCAGGTCCATCCCAACGACGAGCAGGCCCGCCGACTCGTGGGGCCGGACGAGTTCGGCAAGACTGAGGCGTGGTACTTCCTGGAAGCCGAGCCGGGCGCCGAAATACTTGCCGGCGTGAAGCAGGACGTCGACGCAGCCGCACTTACCGCCGCGATACGCGACGGCCGCGTCCTCGATGTGGCCGAACGCGTTGGAATCAGCTCCGGCGAGGCCTTGCTGATCCCGGCCGGCACACTCCACGCCCTCGGTCCTGGTCTCTTGCTCTATGAGATCCAGCAAGCAAGCGACACGACGTATCGAGCCTACGATTGGGGACGACCGCAGTCGGCCGGCCGGAAGCTGCACATCGAAGAATCGGTCGAGGTCACCGAGCCGGTCGGACCTGCACGCAGGGTCCACCCTGAGGTGGTCGCCGGGACTGGAGCGGCCGCCGCTGTCGATTGCGCCCTCTTCGACGTCGATCTGGTCCGAGTCTCGTCCTCTATGCCGTGGACGTCCGACACCCGCGGGCGGTCCTTCCACATCATCACGGTCACCGAAGGCAGCGCCGAACTCACGTGCGGGGACGAGCGAGTCCGACTTGGCAAGTTCGAGACGGCGCTTATCGCAGGCTCTGCGGGCGCATATCAGGTCAGCGCCGTTGACAAGAGAGTCGGCCTCCTGCGAGCGACGGTGCCCGATTAGGCCGGACCGACACCCAGGCGTTCGACGGCGGACGCAATCTCGGCCAGATCGGCGGGCGTAAGAACGAGAGATCCGGCAGGCAGCCAGCCGTCGACCTGGGCCGGCGTGCGAGCACCCACGATCGCGCCGCTGACGCCCGGCCGGGTCAGCGTCCAGGCTACGGCTACGGCCGAGACGGTGGTTCCGTGGCGCGCGGCGACCGGCCGGAGGGCGTCTCTCAGGGCCAGGTTCCGCGTCAGAACGGGCTCAGTGTGGCTCGACGAGCGGCGCCGCCAATCATCGTCTGCCATGGCCACGACGCGCTCTCGAGAGAACGAGTCGGTCAGGATACCCGAGCCCATGGGGCTGTAGACAATGACGCCGGTGCCGTGCGCGGCCGCCCACGGGATCAGGTCTACGCCGGCGCCCTGACGAATCAGCGAGAAGGGCGGCTGCAGCGAGTCGACGTGGCGGACCGTCTCGCAGCGCTCCAGCAGGGCTACGTCGAAGTTGCTGACGCCGATGGCACGAACCTTGCCCTCGTCCACAAAGCGGGCCATCTCACCCCAAGAGTCCTCCACAGGGGTGCCCACCTCGTCGGGCCAGTGGATCTGGAACAGGTCGATCCGATCAACCGCAAGTCGCCGAAGAGAATTCTCGACGTCGAGCCGCAATGACGCGGGCGCCGAGGTCCGCTGGGGCGGAGTCATCGGGTTAGCGGGATCCCACTTGAGGCCGCACTTGGTGAATACGAAAGGCCGATCCGCCGCCGGCATACCGGCCAACGCGCGGCCGATCACTTCTTCCGAGTGGCCCAGGCCGTAGACGGCGGCCGTGTCGATCCAGTTGACGCCGCAGTCAACCGCGTGCGTGATCGCCAGGACGGAGTCGGCATCGTCCTGGGGCCCCCAGCCGAACGCCCAGCCGCCGCCGCCGATCGCCCATGAACCAAATCCGACCGTAGTGATCTGAAGCTCGCTGCTGCCTAGCGATCGAGTCTTGAGGTCCATGCCTTTTCTCCCGGATGCTGGCCTTAGCAACTGCCGTCAGCCCGATTGTCGCACTCCGGCCGCCGACCGCCCAATCGGGCGTAGTGCCGCCCAACGCCGTAACCTTGGCGCGATGATACGAACCAGCGCCGGCATCCTCCTTTATCGCCGCCGAGCGGGCGCTCTTGAGGTCCTGCTGGTTCATCCCGGCGGGCCCTTTTTCGGCCGCAAGAATCTGGGCAACTGGTCGATCCCCAAGGGCGAAGTGGATGCCGCCGACCCGGACTACGAGCAGACGGCTCGTCGGGAGTTCGCCGAGGAGGTTGGCCACCCGGTGCCCGGAGCGCCGCTGATCGAACTTGGGTCCATTCGCCAGAAGGGCGGCAAGGTCGTCTACGCCTGGGCCGTCGAGGGCGATATCGATCCGACCACAATGACCAGCAACTTCATCGAATTCGAATGGCCGCCGTTCTCGGGCCAACGCAAACGCTTCCCCGAGGTCGACAAGTGGGCCTACTACGGCCCCGAGGATGCCCGCGCGCACATCAAGGAGGCGCAAATCCCACTCCTCGACCGGCTGGAAGCAGCCCTCTGGGGCGACCGGCTCGAAGGCCCGAGCTCCCGGTGACCGAGGTTGTCGGCATCCACGGCGTCTCGGTCATTCGGTCCGGCACGGCGCTTCTCGACGCAGTCGAGTGGCACGTCAACCGGGGCGAGCGGTGGGTCGTCTTGGGCCCAAATGGCAGCGGCAAGACCACGCTGATGTCCGTCGCAGCTACATATTTGTGGCCATCACGAGGCAGCGTCTCCGTTCTGGGCCAAGCCCTGGGCACAGTCGATGTGCGCGAACTGCGCAAGCGCATCGGGCTCGTCAGCGCCTCGCTGCAGAATCGCATTCCGCCGCAACTCACGGCCCGGGACGTGGTCGTGGCCGGAGCGACCGGCGCCATTGCGCCGTGGTGGGATCTCCCCGGCCGGGATACGGCTGAGCAGGCCGCGGTGCTGCTCGACGTGGTCGGCTGCGCCGCGATCACGGACCGCCGCTTCGAGTTGCTCTCGTCGGGCGAGAAACAGCGCGTCCAAATTGCGCGGGCATTGATGCTCGATCCGGCCCTGCTGCTCCTCGACGAACCTGCGGCGGGTCTGGACCTCGGGGCGCGTGAGCGGCTGGCGGTGCTGCTGGCCGGACTCAACGCCCGGCCGGGTCTCGCCGCCACGGTCGTTGTCACCCATCACGTCGAAGAGATCGCGCCCGGCACTACGCACGCCCTGGTGTTGCGTTCCGGGAGGGTCGTCGCCGCTGGGGCGGTGGCGGAGACGGTAACGGGTCCGGTCCTCTCTGAGGCCTTTGGGCTGGCTCTTCGGGTCCACCGCGTCGGCGACCGATTTGCGGCCCAGGCAACGCACGCTCAGCCGGGCTAGCCGGACGTGCACCCGACACGGGGCCGCTCGGCCAGGCTATGTCGTCAAGGATCTCCCGCCGACCGCACACGCCTCGCCGGGCTGCGCGGGTGGCCGATGGCGGCTGAGGTCGGGGCCGCGGCCGACCAACCGATATGGATGCGTCCAACGATCGGCAGATTGCCTCGCCCTGTGCCGGCGATCAGGGGCGGCGCACCTGCCGGGCAGGAGCAGGATGAGGCGCCCAGAAGGTGGGCTCCCTGGCGCGTCTGGGTTGGATTACACGCCCTCCCCGGAGTCTCGGGTACGATTCTGGCCTCCCGACGCAACCCGGCAGGCAATGAGGCCCATGACGATACGAATTGAGACAGTGGCATTCGACTTAGGCGGCGTGCTGATCGACTGGAACCCGCGCCACCTGTATCGACGCCTGCTCGACGACGAAGCCGCGATTGAGCGGTTCCTGGCGGAGGTCTGCACGCCCGAGTGGAACGCGACCCTCGACAACGGCCACCCGTTCGCGGACGGCGTCGCTCAGCTGGTACGAGAACATCCGGAGCACGCGGAGTTGATCGAAGCCTACCGGTCGCGCTGGCCCGAGATGCTCGGCGGCTGCTTCCCTGAAACGCTAAAGATCATGCGCCGGCTGCGCGGCGAAGGGATCCCCATCTATGCGTTGAGCAACTGGGCGGCTGAGACCTTCGCGTCTACGCGCGACCGCTTTCCGTTTCTCGACGAGTTCGATGGAATCCTGCTTTCCGGCCAGGTGGGCGTAGGCAAGCCGGACCCCGCCATCTTCCGCCTGTTCCTGGAGCGTTTTGGGCTTACGGCCGAATCGACCGTGTTCATCGACGACAATCCGGCGAACGTGGCGGCAGCGCGCTCGCTTGGACTCCAAGCTCTCCTGTTTGAGAGTGCGGCCCAGATCGGGCGGGAACTGCAGGCTCTGGGTCTGCCGGTTTAGGGGCCATCCGATCCGTTGCCCCTTTCGAGGCACGGCGCCTTTGATTGCCGATAGCCGCTCGGCCCTGATTCACTGTCGGGTTATCAGTGTTCAGGAACCTGTGCCGACTCGTTGCCGGCCACATGGATCTATGCCAGACCAGTCGGACTAGCGGGGGAAGGGGCCGTTCATTCCGTCTGCCAGGACGGTTGCCAGCGGCAGCAGGGACAACGCCAAGCCCAGAATCGCAGAAATGACTACCGCGCGGAAGTTGAAAGAGCGACGAGACATTAGTAACTCCTTCTCGGGTATCCCTCGGGAACCCGGGCCTACGCGGCTTTTCGGCAGGCCGATCGTAGGGTCGGCACGCTGGGCGGTCAAGTATTCCTAAACCTGAGCGCGCGCTGGCAACAAACTGGTACTGCCAAGCTTGAAAGAGGAGTACACTGCGGCCCATGCCTAGAGTCAGTCGCACCCGTCCCCGCATCGATGACACCCCCCTGGCACGCGATATGGGCGAACGCCTAAAGAAGGCCCGGCTGAGCGCCGGCCTTACACAGCAGCAGCTCGCCGAAGGCCGCTATACGAAGGCCTACATCAGCGCCCTCGAAAATGGCCTGAGCCGGCCGTCGATGGCGGCCCTCAACTACCTGTCCGGTAGACTTGGCATCACCGCCAGCAAGCTGCTCAACGACCAGCCGGCCGCGTGGGCACGGCTGGAGGCAGATCTCGCGCTAGCCTGCGGCCGCTGGGAAGATGCCGTCACCGCCTACGGAGAGTTGTTGGGATCGGCAACCGCCAGAGAGACTCGGGCCGAGCTGCTGGCCGGCCTGGCCGAAGCTTTCTACCGGCGCGGCAACGGCAGCGAAGCGGCCACAGCTGCGGCCGAGGCCGCTCAGATCTTCCACAAGGCCAACCGCGAGACCGAGGCGGCCCTGGCCGAATACTGGCTTTCGGCCGCGCAAGTCCAGCTTGAGAACACGGCCGAGGCGAAGGCCCTTCTCCAATCCATCCTGGCCCGTGTACGCGCCGGACTTGGAGTAGAGCCCGATTTTCACCTGCGTCTCGTCATGGCCCTCGCCACGACCGAGTCGCGCGAAGGTAACCACACCACGGCTCTGGCCTACCTCGCCGAGGTCCGAGCCCTGGCGGGCGGCTTCGACGATCGACGCCGGGCCATTTACCTGCAGGACCTCGCTCACAGCTACCGCGAGACGGGCGACTTCGAGGCGGCCGTCCGAAGCGGCATAGCCAGCCTGGAGCTTTTCCACAAGGTCGAAGCCGAGCGCGAGACGGCGGCCCTCGAAAACGATCTGGCCCTCTCCTACACGGCCCTTGGCAATACCGTCCGTGCGCAGGAAATGATCGGATCCGCACGCGCTACGCTGGAGCGCCTCCACGATGACTGGGGGCTAGCCCACGTTCTCGACAGCCAGGCCCAGATCGCCCTCGCCAGGGGCGCGGCAGATGAGGCCGCAACCGTTTCCACTGTTGCCATCGAGTACGCCGAGCGTACCCGCAACCTCAAGGCCATGGTGAGCTCCCTGCTGACCCTGGGCCGTGCCCGAACCAGTCTGGGCGACCCAGACACCGCTCTCGCAGCCTACGAACGTGCCGGCACGGTTGCCCGCGAATTGGGCAGCCCAGCCCTCGTTCGCAAAGCCTTGCGCGAGTGGGCCGATGCCCTCGCAAGAGCCGGTAGGCACGAGCAGGCCTTTGTCGTCATGCGGGACGCGCTCGCCGACTCTTAACGCTCACTCGCGACTCAGTCAGGTGTCCTGTTGGCAGGTGGAGTACAATGCCGCTGGACCACTGAGGAGACGGCTCGCAAATGACTCTTAACTCAACGCCGACGCTCACGCCCGGCGTCCGCCGCCTGGGACCGGTGTCCTGGTGTCACGACGGCCACGAGGGTCTATCGGTCACCGCGGGCACGGACGTTCCGTCGTTCGACGACGCGATGATCCGCGGTGCACTTGTTCGCGGAGCGCTCGCTTGCCAGAGCATCGCCGCCTTGGGCAGGGTCCTGAACCGCGAATTGTGGACCGTCGGCTACGTCGCCCGTCTGGAACCAGATCTGACGGATAAATCCAGGCTACTCGTGAGGATAGCGAGCGGCCGCTGAACCGAGTCGTCGGGTCGCGACGTCCTTTGGGGGGAATGCCGCGGCTCGACACTTGGTCGCACCCAACGCCTGGCGCCGAAGCCGCGAATGGGGCAACCTGAGGGAATGCCGCAGCTGCCTTTCGACCCCGCTAGCCGCAACCCGCACGACCCGGGCTCCGACGTGGCGGGAGAGCGGGCCGTCGCAGTAAAGCACGCGGCGAGCATGCCGCTCAGAACGCCGTCGGGGGCCACACTGCGAATCGGCACAGCCTCGTGGACCGACCCGACGATGACCGCCCCGGGCGTCTTCTACCCGCGCGGTGCAGACAGCGCCGAGGAACGGCTCGCCTACTACGCGGCCACCTTCCCGATCGTTGAAGTGGACGCCACGTACTATGCCCTACCATCTGCGAAGGTGGCCGCGGCCTGGGTGGAGCGAACGCCACCGGACTTCATCTTCGATGCGAAGGCGCACGCCTTGATAACGGGGCAACCCACCGAGACGAAGCGTCTGCCGAAGGACCTGCGGTCCGCCCTGCCCGAGAGCCTCGCGGCCAAACCACGGCTCTACGCCCGAGACCTGCCGGCCGAACTGAACGACGAGGTGTGGCGTCTCTTTCTGGCGGGGCTGGAGCCACTCCGGGCGAGCGGCCAGCTGGGGTCGATACTGCTTCAGTTTCCCAAGTGGTTCTTCCCCATGGGCGATAGTCGAGACCTGATCCTGGAGGCGAGGGAGCGGCTCGGCGGCATTCGCTCCGCGGTGGAGTTCCGCAGCGAGACGTGGCTCAACGAGAAGAACCGCGAGCGCACGCTCCGCTTCCTCACCGACAATTCGATCCCCTTCGTCATGGTTGACGGGCCACAGGGACTGCGCAGCAGCGTGCCGCCGATCGGCGCGGTCACGTCGCGCGATCTGGCATTGATCCGCTTCCACGGCCGTCGAGCTGAGACGTGGGAAGCCAGCGGGATTCCGGTCGTCGAGAGATTTCGCTACCTCTACAGCGAGGCGGAGATGCGGGAATGGGTGCCCCGCATACGTGAGGCCGCCGCAGAAGCACGCGAGTTGCACATCTTGATGAACAACTGCTATGCCAACTACGGGTCCACAAACGCCCGAGAGCTGGCCGCGATGCTGGCGATCGAACTTGAGGGCGAACCGACGGCGGCGCAGGTCGAGGAAGTGAAGCCGGCCGCGGGGCTAAGGTCGACACGCGAATCAACGACGCAAGGCGATACGCCAGGCT
>JAYUDR010000008.1:0-44110 GCA_043739665.1 Chloroflexota bacterium | reverse complement strand
GTCGTTGAGAGCTGTAGAAAGTGAGTCCGAGACCTCGGGCGCAGCAATTTTGGCGAGTCGCTTAAGGGCGGACTCGCGGACATCGGCATCGTCATGAGCCAGGGCGGTCTGCAGCTGTCCGATCGCCCCGGGGCCACAAAGCGCGTCGAGGGCTTGCGACGCGGCTCGCTCGACCGCGAGGCTGGAACGTCCAGTCGCCTTCTGGCGAACCTGCTCGTGGGCCAGGATAATGATCAGCGGCACCACCGCCTGAACGTCGCCGATGGCCTGAAGGGCCCTGATGGCGGCCAGGCGAACGTCCTCGTCGGGGTCCATGATGGCCTTCACCAGCGGCTCGACGGAGTCGAAGGTGCGGATGCGGCCCAGGGCGGCGGCCGCGGCTCGGCGAGTGTCCTGGTCTGGATCCACCATCAGTCGCCGGTAAACGGCTTTGGCAACGACGGCCCGGACGTCAGGGTCGGGATCGTCCAGGGCGGCGACCAGCGGCTCGACTACCCGCCCCCCGCCCCGCGCAGCCAAGGCCGCGATGGCGGCCCGACGTACGCGGGCGTTATCGTCCTTAAGCAGCCCAACCAGGGGTTCGACCGCGAGCGGATCTTTCAGTGGGGCCAGGGCTTCGGCTGCCGCAATTCGGATCGCCGCATCTTTGTAGGTGAGCGCCTTGATCAGGCCTTGGACATCTCTCTTGGCCTCCAACTGGGGAATGTTGGGGGGACCGAAGAGCGGCATCTTGGGGGGCCTCTTTCCCTCGTGTGTCTGCGGCGTTGAAGGTTCGGACGTGAGACTGATGCGGACGATGCGGCAGAGTCCAGTGCCTCCGAACCCGACGTATGTGTGTGCTAGAGGCTAGCACCCCTGAGGCGCCTTATGGGAGCGCCGCGGCCAGAATCTTGATGTTGCAAACAGACCAGCCATACCGCATCTGACCGTACCCCACCAGAGTGGCACCTTTGAGCGGCCGGTTGTGTGTATCGGACACATTGACTTGATTGACGCCGGGCGATGTATGATCCCGCGTAGCCGGAGTCGTCCAGAGGTAGTGCCCTTCCGAAGGACGCGTCAAACCGGCGGGCGTAACCGCACAGCGCGCTCGGATGTGGGCGTGCGCAACGGAGCTTGCTCGCACGATGACTGCTTCTCACGACCGCCGCGCCTCTCGACGCCGCCCCCGCCTGCTGCCGTTTTTGCGGATCCTTCTGGTGGCGGCTGTTCTAATCCCCGTTTCCAACTTCGCCATTCCGGTTGCGCCCGCCCGAGCCGACGCACTTTCCGATGCCATCGCGGAGCAGCAGCGCCTGGCCAAACTGATCGCCGATCAGAACGCCCAGCTGGCCAAGCTCGGCAAGCAGCAAACAAGTCTCAAGTCCCAGATCTCCACGACTCAGCAGAACCTCTCCGGCGTCCGCATCTCCCTCGACGAAGCCCAATCGCAAGTCACGGCGCTCCAGGCAGAGCTCACCGGGGTGACGGCTCGTTATGACCGGCTTGTCGCGAAGCAATTCTTGCTGAAGACCGAGATCGCTCAGATCACGGTTCAGCAGGATGCCAAACAGCGTGAGCTCCAGGTGCGGCAGGAAATCCTGGCAGTCAGGCTGCGGGACGCTTACGTCACCGACCAGGCCCCGTTGCTTCAGCAGCTGCTGACAGCGCGTTCGCTGACGGAGGCCCTCTCAGACGTGTCGTACTACGGCGATCTAGCCGCGGCGGACACGGCCGTCGCCGAGAAGATCCGGCAAGACCAAGAGATTCTGGCCAACCTGCGCCAAACCGTTGACGACGCAAATTCGGCAAACAAGCAGATCGCCGATCAGGTGGGAGGGCAGAAGAAGGACCTGGACGACCAGAACGCCCAGTTGCTCAAGGCCCAGTCCGATCTGTCGGGTCTCAAGACCCAACTGGACGACCAGCTCGTACAGCAGCGGGTCGCAGACGGGAAGTTGGCAAATAACAAGGTGGCGCTGGACGCGACCATCAGATCCAACGGCCAGGCTCTCGATGACCTGGCCAGCAAGATCGACAGCATGGTCGCCAAGCAGGGTGGCAGCGGCCGCATCCCGTCCCAGTACAGCGGTCGGCTGCGTTGGCCGATGGGTGGCGTGGTGACCCAGGAGTTCGGATGCACGGGCGTCGCCTCGGAGCCGCGAGTTGGCAGCTGCAGCCACTTCCATCAGGGCATTGACCTGGCCGCCCCTTGCTACACGCCGGTCTACGCGGCGGCGGCGGGCGTGGTGGTTTTCGCGGGCTACAACCCGTACGACGCGCCGCCTCGGGCGTGGCTCGTGATCATTGCCCATTCCACCAGCATGGTTACCTGGTACGCCCATATGACCGGCAAGGCCCCGCCAGGCATCTACGTAGGCGCGCAGGTCGCGTCCGGACAGATTGTGGGGACCGAAAACACGACAGGCCACTCGTCGGGTTGCCACTTGCATTGGGGGGTCCGTGTCAACGGCCAATTCATGAATCCGCGGCTCTTCCTGTAGAGCGTTTGCGCCCACCCGCCGTCGGTGCGATGACGTGGCTGTGGGGTGCTAGCATCGCACTAGCTCGGCAAATGTCGGGTCAGGCACGAGAGGACGCCCGATGAAGCGAACTCTGGCGGTCATTCTTGCAGGCGGCGAAGGCGAGCGGCTTTCTATCCTGTCTTCGCTGCGGGCCAAGCCGGCTGTGCCGTTCGGTGGCAAGTACCGCATCATCGATTTCACCTTGTCCAACTGCGTCAATTCGGACATAGACAACGTCGTCGTCCTGACCCAGTACAACCCGCGCTCGCTCAACGACCACATCGGCATGGGTCGGCCGTGGGATCTGGACCGCAACAACGGCGGCGTCCGAATGCTCCAGCCGTACATCGCCCGCGGCCGCGTGGCGGAGTGGTACCGAGGCACAGCCGACGCGGTCCTGCAGAACATCAATGTCATCGAGCAGGCCCCCGGTGACACCGTCCTGGTTCTGGCCGGCGACCATATCTACAAGATGGACTATCAGCCGTTCGTGGCCGCGCACCGCCGCCACCGCGCCGACGTGACAATCGCCGTTCGCCGCGTGCCGTTGCTAGACGCCACACGGATGGGGATTCTGGCCCTCGACGACAACGACCGAATCGTGGAGTGGCACGAGAAGCCCCGGCAGCCCAAGAGCGACCTGGCCAGCATGGGCGTCTACGTCTTCTCCAAGAAGGCTCTGCGCCAGTGGCTGATCGAGCCGCGGACCGACTTCGGCCATGACGTCATTCCGGCGATGATCGAGGGCGGGGCACGCGTTTACGGCTACCGCTTCGATGGCTATTGGCAGGATGTGGGAACCATTCAGTCCTACTGGGAAGCCAATTTGGCCCTGCTGTCCGATGCGCCGGAGCTTGACCTTTACGATCGAGAGTGGATCATCCATACCCGGTCCGAGGAGCGGGCCCCGGCCAAGATTGGCGCGACGGCCCAGGTCCATCGCAGTCTCATCAGTCACGGCTGTGTAATCAACGGCTCCGTCGTGAACTCTATTCTCTCGCCGGGTGTAGTCGTGGACGTCGGGGCCAGCGTGCGCGACTCCATCATCCTGTTCGATTCAGTTATTCGGACGGGCGCGGTCGTCGACCGAGCCATCCTGGACAAGGAAGTGGCGGTTGGCCCGGGAGCTATCGTCGGCGAGGGCTCCGATTTCGATGTCGTCAATCGTCGCGAGCCGGGGCGTCTCAACACCGGTATCACGGTCGTCGGCAAGCGGGCCGTCATTCCACGGGGCGTTCGCATCGGCCGCAATGTCCTCATCGGCGAGGGCGCGCGGGCCGCGGATTTCCAGTCGCGCATCGTCAAAAGCGGTTCCACCGTGGAGAGGCCCAAAGAACGGCCGACCCGGGCGGCGCTGCGTCCCAAAGTCGAGGACTCGACCGACGGGCGTGAGCCCACCGGTCTCCCTGTCGGGACGACGGAGCCGGGCCACGATGCAGGCGGCCGGTCCAGTTCGGGCGGGCGGCGCGCACTCGGGGAGTTGGGCGACTGAGGCGCATGGCCACGCCGGTTCAGCCGGGACGACGGCAATTCACGGATCGGACTCGAATGGTCCGATGTTCTAGCTGGCGTTCCATAAGGGCCCTGGCAGGGGCTATCTTGTTTCTTGCCTTGGGCTCCGCCTGGCAGATAGTCGCTCCAGCGAGTGTTTCAGCGGCCCAGACTGACCTGACCTTTATCTCCAGTTCGACCTGGAGCGCAGACCCTGCGTTGGGGCGAGTCCACGTTCTAGCCTCCATCACTGCGACATCCCACACCACCGACGGCGCTGGGCGGCACTACTACTACGACCGGCTGCAGCTAACGCTGCCGCAAGGGTCCACCAGTGTCACTGCCAATTCCGCCGGCCAGCCGTTAGCTATCGCAGTCCTGTCCGCGCCGCCTTCCGGGGTCGTTCTCGCCGTCTCGCTCGGGCAGCGTCTGTACTCTGGCGAAAGCGCTTCGCTTGATGTCGCCTTCGACCTGGTCGACTCCGGCGGCTCGACTGATCGAGATCTCCGGTTCGGACGCAATCTGCTGTCATTCCCCGTCTCGGCGTTCGGGAGCCCGGGTACGCCGGGCAGTTCGGTGACCGTGGTGTTCCCGTCGAGCTTTACGGTCCAGGAGGAGTTCGGGGGACTGACCCGCGCTGTCTCAGGGCCCGGCGAGATCGTCTTTGCGTCCGGCGTGATCGACGATGCGACGACGCTGAACGCCTGGTTTACGGCGGTGCAGCCCGTTCCGGCGAGCGATTTCAGCGTCCGATCGATCACCATCGGCCCGCTTGAGGTGACTCTCCGCTACTGGGCCGACGACCCCGGATGGGCGGATCAGGTTGAGCGTGTGTTGCGCTCCGGCTACCCCGTATTGCGTGACCTTATCGGCTTGGGCGACCCGATTGGGACGACTCTGGCTGTCGAGGAGGCGTCCACGCAGCAGCTGGGCGGCTTCAGCGGAGCCTTCGATCAGACCAACCGACAAGTCCAAATCTCGTACTTCGCAGATCCATTCGTAATCGTCCACGAAGCCGCCCACATGTGGTTCAACAACGAACTATCGCCGGATCGCTGGGTCAACGAAGGGTTCGCTTCCTACTACGCCCAGCAGACAATCGACACGCTTGGGTTGATCGGCCACGCTCCGGTTTTGACGGACCGTCTCCGCAAGGCTGCGGTGCCGATCAATGACTGGGTATTGGTCGGTCAGCCCAGCTCGGCGACCGATGGCTTCCTGTACGGTGCCAGCCTGGACGTCGCCCGTCAGATCGCTGCGGTGGCCGGTCAG
Source organism: Chloroflexota bacterium (assembly GCA_043739665.1). Classification (GTDB taxonomy): domain Bacteria; phylum Chloroflexota; class Limnocylindria; order Limnocylindrales; family CSP1-4; genus Fen-1039. The sequence goes on along the minus strand of JAYUDR010000008.1, from coordinate 38,843 downwards.
GATGGTCTGCGGGCCGTCTGGGTCGCTGCGCGCTCGGGCCGAGCCGCGTATCAGCCGACCAACGGACCCCGTGACGAGTTCCTTGGCCATGGCGGCAGCGACTGGCGACGGCTGCTCGACCTCCTGGAGCAGACGACCGGCCGTTCGTTTGTCCCAATCTGGCGTGGTTGGGTGGTCGACTCGTCGCAGGCGGGCCTCCTGTTACAGCGCGGTACGACGCTCGATGCCTACGCCGAGGCCCAGACCGCCGCGGGATCCTGGAACCTGCCGCCGGAAGTACGTCGCTCACTGGACAACTGGGAGTTCGACCGGGCAACGGCATTGATCGCCCAGTCGCGCGTCATCCTGAACCAGCGCGAACAGATCGAGGCCGAGGCGGCCGGCGAGGGACTAGCGCCACCGGCCACGCTCGAAAGAGCGTTCGAGACGGCCGGACTCATCGCTGCCTCATCCGAAGCCACGAGCGAACTGGCCGTCCTGCAGGAGTTGGCTTCGGCCCGCCAGGCCAGTATTCAGGGTGAGGGCGAAGGTGTGGCCCGGTCCGTGGGTCTGATCGGCACTGATCCGCAGGCAAACCTGGACGCAGCTCGCGCCGCATTCGCGAAGGGCGATCTCGGCAGGGCAATGTCCCAGGCCACGGTCGCCCGATCGTCCTGGGCGAGCGCCTCGACGTCCGGGCAGATCCGCGTCGCTGGGGCCTTATGCGTTCTGGCCGGCCTGGTCATTCTGATTGTGCTGCTCGTCTGGATGCGCCGCGGGAGATCCCGGCCTGACCCCCAGAACTAGGTGGCTGGGCCGGTCGGTTGCAGGCGCCGCTCCAAGCGGCGGGCCAGCAGCAGGATGCCCGCAATTGATTTGGCATCCTCGATGACGCCACCCTCGACGGCATCGACGGCGTCGCGCCAGTGCAACCTCGAGAGCTGGAGGTTCTCGTCCGCGTCGGGTTCCAGGCGCCCCACGTCCGCCGGGCGCAGATCTGTGGCCAGGTAGAGCGTCAGGTACTCCGTCGAGAATCCAGGGGCGCTCCAGAAGCCGCCGATCCGTTCCATCGTTGAGGCCCGGTAGCCTGTCTCTTCCTCAAGTTCGCGGTGGGCGGCCACGAGCGGGTCCTCAATAACGCCGTCGTGCGTGTCCAGCGTGCCGGCCGGCAGCTCGAGCATCGCCCCACTGCACGGCACGCGGTACTGGGTCACGAAAAGGAGCTGCCCGTCTGCATCCAGCGGAGCCACTACCACCGCGCCGGGGTGGACGACGATGTCGCGCGAGGATTCGGAGCCGTCACCGCGCAGAATACGATCTGCCTCGAAGACCAGGTAGCGGCCCGTGTGGAGCGGCCGGCGTTCGATGACCTGCTCCCCGAGGGCCGTATCAGCCTCGCGCAGTCCCTCCAAGATCGAGTCGAGACGCTGATTGCCCGTGAGGGCGCGATTGGGGCGGCGGCGAGCGGGGGAGTCGAGCATGGTCGAACTATAGGGGCGGCGGCCGCCAAGTATCCGCACGCGCCGGGCCGCCAGGCCCGCTGGGCGCCTAAAGAAAGAGCGCCCCGGCCGAGGCCGGGGCGCTCTTTCGCTGAACCAGGTGACTAGGCAGTAACCGATCCGAACGGGAGGGAGAAGTTCGTGTCTGGGTCAAAGAGCTGGATTCGATCGAGCGGGACCCTCAACTCGAGCATGTCGCCGGGGCGGACTCGGTACGAGGAGTCAACGACGGCCACGATGTCGCGGCCGGCGCCGGAAGCGTGGATCAGCTCTTCGTTGCCGAGGTACTCGACGACCTCAGCCTTGGCATTCACGGTGGCCGAGCCGCCGGCAACCGGGCCCAGAATGAGGTGCTCGGGGCGGAAGCCCACGATGAGCTGGCGGCCGACGGCGCCGACCGACTCGCGGAACTGCGGTGGCATCGGAAGGGTGATGCTCGGACCGATGAGTTCCATGTTGTCGCTGCTGCCGCTGACCTCTACCGTGGCGAAGTTCATTGCCGGGCTGCCGATAAAGCCGGCCACGAAGCGGTTGATCGGCCGGTCGTAAAGCTCCTGAGGGGTGCCAACCTGCTGCAGACGGCCCTCATTCATGACCGCGATTCGAGTACCCATCGTCATGGCCTCGATCTGGTCGTGGGTCACGTATACGAATGTGGTGTTGAGGCGCTGATGCAGGCGGAGGATGTTGGCGCGGGTCTCAACTCGGAGCTTGGCATCAAGGTTCGAGAGGGGCTCGTCCATGAGGAAGACCGCAGGCTCGCGCACGATGGCTCGCCCAAGGGCGACGCGCTGGCGCTGGCCGCCGGAGAGTTCGCGCGGCTTCCGGTCCAGGTATCTGGTCAGGTCCAGGATGGCGGCCGCTTCCTTGACGCGGGCTTCGATTTGGACCTTGGGGACGTGGCGCAGCTTAAGTCCGAACGCAAGATTGTCGCGGATGCTCATGTGCGGATAGAGCGCGTAGCTCTGGAAGACCATCGCGATGTCGCGGTCTTTCGGCGGAATGTCGTTGATGACCCTCTCGCCGATGCGAAGGGTGCCGTCCGTGATCTCCTCGAGGCCGGCGATCATTCGCAGGCTGGTGGTCTTGCCGCAGCCCGATGGGCCGACGAGGACCATAAACTCGGCATCGCGGATGTCAAGGTTCAGGTCGTCAACGGCGACAACGTCGCCATAACGCTTGCTGACGTTCTCAAACGTGACTGTTGCCATTCGGCGGAACTCCTGCTTGCAGTGGGCGGATGTCTGGCGATGTTAGCAGGGCTTTTTCCTCGCGCCGCCGACCGACCGGGCGGATCTCCCTAAACGTTTAGTCGCCGTGGGCCACCGGTTTCTGATTTCGGTGAGGATCGTTAGGGCGCGGTACATTCAGGCCCGCTCCGGTTGGCGCCCCTGCCCCCGATCCGAGCGAGCACTGTGCGTCCAGAAACGGAGCGCGGTCATGAGCCGACTCGAACCGAATGACCCGGGCCAGCGCTCCGCCGCGCCGGAGTACCCCCCGGAGCCCGATTCGGCCGGGCATCGGCTCCCGGATGGCGAGATCGATTGGGACGGCCCATCGGAGTACGCCTACGGCCAGATTCCCACGGGTCCGCAGCGACCTCGCGGTGGCCTCAGCGTCGCCGGCCTCGTGCTGGTAGCCGCGCTGCTCTCAGCCGTCATCGCAGCGGCCGGCACGTGCGTAGTCGTTTTCCTCGCCAGGCCGGCGCCGCCGCCGGCCGCTGCCGGCCGGCCGGCCGATGCGCAGCTCATTAGCCTGACCCAATCTGACGCCATCGTGCGTGTAGCGGCGATGGCCAAGCCGTCCGTCGTCACAATCACATCGGCCGGCGTCACCAGCGTAACCCCATTCTCAGTGCCGGCCAGCGGTGCCGGATCCGGCTTTGTGGTCGCCGCTGATGGCCTGATTCTCACCAACAACCACGTCATCGCCGGCGCGTCCTCGCTAACGGTCACGCTCGACGACACTCGCCAGGTTGCGGCTGCGGTTGTCAACACCGATGCCCTGCATGACCTCGCCCTAATCAAGGTGAACGTCGCCGGGCTGACGCCCGTAACCCTGGGCGACTCAAGCACCGTCCAGGTGGGACAGCTGGCCATTGCCATCGGCAGTCCGCTGGGCACCTTCACGGATTCGGTGACCCAGGGCATCGTCTCCGGAACTGAGCGCACCGTCACCGTCGGTGATCGCGCGGCTCAAACGGAGAAGAACCTCTCAGGGTTGATCCAGACAGACGCGGCCATAAACCCCGGCAACAGCGGTGGGCCACTACTTGATGCCAGTGGATCGGTTATCGGCGTCATCACGGCCAGCGTCGGCGGCGCCCAGGATATTGGCTTTGCCGTGCCGATCAACCAGGCCAAGGAGATGATCTCGACGGCCACGAAGTAGGGTTCTTCTGGCCCGGCGCTGCGGCTGCGGGGCCCAGACTATTCAGGAAAGGTTCAGCCGAGCAGGCCATACATTCGCAGGCGTTCCCACCCTGGCCCTGACACGGGGCAGGGGAGACGCGGCGAGACGAGAGGCGTGGCCGAATGAAGCTCAGGTTGATTGCGATCGGGCTGATCCTGGTTGGGGTAGGAGCCGTCACCCTGGCCGTGGTTCAGCCAACGTTTGGCGGATCGTCCGGCTCGAAATACATCACCTCAACGGTGACAACGGGGACAGTCAGTGCCCAGTCGGTGGCTACCGGCACGATTGCTGCGAGCACGGTCTACGGCCTCCGCTTCGGCTCGATGCCGGACATCGTCAGCTCCGCCAGCACGACCTCCGGCAGCGGCGGAACGACCAGCAGCAACTCGAGCAGCACTTCGTCGAGTACGTCCCTGACCTGGCCCGTCCAGACGGTTGCAGTGACGGTCGGCCAGCGTGTGACCAAGGGCACGACGCTGGCCACGGCAGACGCCACCGCCGCGCAGTTACAGCTCGCCTCGGCGCAGGCGACGCTCGCTTCGGCCCAAGCCAAGCTCACCACAGACCAGGGCGGTCCGGACTCTGTAACTCTGGCCCAGGCCAAGAACTCGCTCAGCCAGTCCTCGAATAGCTACAGTCAGGCCAAGGCCAATCAGACCAACACGAACCAGCAGAATGCCCTGACGTTGAGCCAGGCCCAGGCTGCGGTGACGGCGGCCCAGAACCAGCTGGCCGCTGATCAGGCGGGCGGTGCCCTCCAGGCCCAGATCGACAAGGACAACGCCGCGATTGCGCAGGCCCAGCAGAGCCTGGCCTCAACGCAACTCAAGGTCAATCAGTCGAACCAGCAGGCGGCCCAGCAGGTGACCAGCGCGTCCCTCAGCTACCAGGCCGGGCAGCTTCAATATCAGGCCAAGGTGGCGCCTGCTGCGAACGCCACGATCCTGGCCGACCAGGCCCAGGTCGCCTCGGCCCAGACGGCTGTAAACAGCTATCAGTCCGCTGTGACCGCGGCCACTCTCGTAGCCCCCGCCGACGGCCTGATCATTGCCGTCAACGTCTTGCCCGGCGTGAACGCACCAAGCGCATACGCGGTCGAGATTTCTGTGGGGCCGATGGTGGCCACCGCCAGCTTCGCCGAGTCAGACATCTCCAACCTCAAGATTGGGCAGACGGCCACGGTTTCGGTGACCGGCGCGAAGGTGTCTGTGCCCGGTACGCTGACGCAGATCGTGCCCGTAGCGTCGACATCCAGCGGCTCCAGCAGCGTCGCAACATACGCTGTGACGGTCACGCTGACCAGTCCACCTCTGACCGTGCTGTCGGGCATGAGCTCAACCGTGACGGTAACCACGGCCTCGGTTGACAACGCGCTCCGCGTTCCTGCAACGGCACTCCAAGGCTCCGCCACGGCCGGATACACCGTCCAAGTGTTGAACAGCGGCAGCACTCCGACGAGCGTGGACGTTCAGGTCGGTCTTGTCACCACTTCCGTGGCTCAGATCACGAGCGGCCTCAAGAGCGGCGACACGGTTGTGACCGGGACGACGGCCGCGCGCACCGGCACCACTACCTCCGGCGCCGGAGGTGGCGTGAACATCAACTCCCTGACCGGTGGCGGCGGGTTCGGGCGATGAGCGCGGCCTTCGTCGAACCAATCATCGAACTCAAGGACGTCAGTCGCGTCTACGACCTGGGCAGGGTTCGGGTCCCGGCTCTCCAGGAGGTCAACCTCCAGGTGGCGAAAGGCGAGTTTCTCGCGATCGTGGGACCGTCCGGATCGGGCAAGTCCACGATGATGAACATCCTGGGCTGCCTGGACCGGCCGACCACGGGGCGCTACGTCCTCGACGGCCAGCCGGTCGAGGAGCTCGATGACGACGGCCTGGCGCTCATTCGAAGCCGTTCGATCGGTTTCGTCTTTCAGAGCTACAACCTTCTGCCCCGCACCAGCGCCCTCGAGAACGTGGCCACTCCACTCTTGTATCAGGGCGTGGGCAGGAAGGAGCGCATGGCTCGAGCTGCCAAGGCTTTGGAACGGCTTGGTCTCGGCGACCGTATGGACCACGAGCCATCCGAGCTATCCGGAGGCCAGCAACAGCGTGTGGGTATTGCCCGCGCTCTGGTGACCGAACCGGCCCTGATCCTGGCCGACGAACCAACGGGCAACCTCGACAGCCACTCCGGCGCGGAGGTGCTCCAACTCTTCCGGGACCTTCATGCCATTGGGCGCACGATCGTCCTCATCACGCATGACACGGACGTCGCTGCCGCAGCGGACAGGGCCGTCCACCTCCGCGACGGGCAGCTTCAGGAAGCGGTGCCGGCATGAAACCCGGAGATCTCTTTCGTCTGGCGCTGTCGCGTCTGGGGACCGGCAAGGTGCGGACGGCCCTGACGATGCTCGGAATCATCATCGGCGTGGCTTCGGTCGTGGCCCTCGTGAGTGTCGCCCAGGGCGCCACTAAAGGCATCAGCGACCGGCTGCAGGCTCTTGGCACGAACCTCGTGACGGTGAGCCCGGGCTTCACTCGGACCGGGGCAACGCGCGGGTCCAGCGGCTCGGCGACGACACTGACTCTCGACGATGCCACCGCCCTGGCGGCACTGGACGGCATCCAGGCCATCGCACCGCAGCTGACAACCAACAAGCTCGTCATCGCCGGAACGCAGAACGAGACGGCGCGGATCATCGGTACCACACCCGGCTATCTGGAGGTCTTCGCCTACCAGATGTGGACCGGGAACTTCCTCAACCAAGCCTCGGTCGATCACAACCTGCGAGTGGCAGTCATTGGCTCAACCACCGCGGATAACCTGGGCCTGACGGAGACCGCCGTCGGCTCGACCATCTACATCGGCGGACTCCCGTTCGAACTGGTAGGGATCACTCAGCCCAAAGGCGGTTCGGCCAACGCCGACGACCAGGTGATGATCCCGCTCTCGACGACGCACGAACTCTTTGTCGGCGCCAACAGCGTCTCGTCAATCGGTATCTCGGCCACGAGTCAAGACGCCATCACGGCGGTCTCGGCTGAGATCACGACGACGCTCGAGCAGCGTCATGGCATCACCACGGGCGTTGACGACTTCTCGATCATTACGCAGGCCCAGCTGCTCGGCACGGTCAGCTCTGTCAGCGACGTCCTGACGTTCCTGCTGGCCGGCATCGCCTCGATTTCGCTATTCGTAGGCGGGATCGGGATCATGAACATCATGCTCGTCTCGGTTCGCGAGAGGACCCGTGAGATCGGTATCCGCAAGGCTATCGGCGCCCGAGGTCGAGACATCATGGCCCAGTTCCTCGTCGAGGCCCTGGTTCTCTCACTGGCCGGCGGCGCAATAGGTATTGGCGTCGGTGTGGTCGCCTCGTTTGTCATCGGCGCCTATGCCGGTTGGGGCTTCCTTTTCAACCCGCTGACCGTGGTCATATCGGTTGTATTCAGTCTTCTTGTCGGGGTCGTCTTCGGTGTCTGGCCCGCAAGCCAGGCCGCCCGACTCGATCCCGTCGTCGCTCTTCGGTACGAGTGAACACTCCAATGAATGAAAGGGGCTCACGAACTATGGAATACCAGATCGGCGATGAGACCACTCTCACGCCCGCGCCGGCGAAGATTCCCATCAAGCCGAAGAAGCAGGACCGCACGACCATGGCGCTGCTGTTTATCGCGGCCTTCGTGGCGGTCGGCGGAATCGGGTTTGCTCTGGGTCATCTTACGGCGCCCGGTGCGACGGCAGCCGCCAACCCGACCGGCGGGCGCGGCGGCTTTGGGGGCGGACGTGCCATCCCGTCACTGGCTCCGGGCCAGACGTTCGAGCCCGGCCAGTTCGGCGCCGGCCTCGGCGGGCGCGGTCTCGGTGCGGTAACCGGCGGAGTAAGTGGCACCGTCCAGTCTGTGTCCGGTACCAGCATTACTGTTCAGCTCGCAAACGGGACCAGCGAGACGATTGATCTGTCGGGCACGACGACGTATCACAGCGCGGCAGCGGCCAACTCCACCGATGTTAAGGTTGGCACCAGCGTGACAATTCAGATTGACACGGCCGCCCTCGCCAGCCAGACCCCGAATCCGAGTGCATCGGGCGCCCTCGGTGGTCGTACTCTGACCGCCAAGGATGTCTTGATCACTCAGCCATAGGAGCATCTCTTGCATCTGCTCGTCGTCGAAGACGATGCCCGTCTCAGCCGGCTCCTCAAGCGGCTGCTGGGCCAGGATCGACATGTCGTCGAGACGGCCCTGACAGCCGAGGAAGGTCTCGAGATCGCCACCTCCGGCCTGGAGCTGGACGCGCTGATACTAGATGTGGGCCTGCCGGACAGGTCCGGCTTCGAAGTGGCGCGCGTCCTTCGAAAGAAGGGCCTGCAGGTGCCGATCCTTATGCTCACGGCTCGCGATTCGGTCAGTGATCGGGTCGAGGGTCTGGACGCCGGCGCGGACGACTACCTCGTGAAGCCGTTCGCCTACGAGGAGCTGTTGGCTCGACTACGGGCCCTCGGAAGGCGTCCGCCGTCCCGCAAGTCGGCGTCGCTGAGAGCCGGGCCGATCGAACTTGACGAGACGACTCGACGGGTCACCGTTTCGGGCAAGTCGGTCGACCTTAGCCAGCGCGAGTTCTCGATCCTCGAGTGCTTGCTGCGCCGGCCCGGCCAGGTCCTGTCGCGCGACCAGTTGCTCGACTATGCCTGGCCCTACGGCGTGGCCCTGACGCCGAACACGGTTGAGGCCTACATCCATCTGCTGCGCGAGAAGCTCGGCGCAGAGGCTGCGGCTCACGTGGAGACGGTCCGCGGCGTCGGCTACCGCCTTCGTGAGGGCTGATTAGTGACCGTCCCGCGTCCCAATTTACCCAGGCCGTGGCGCTGGCGGCCGCGCCGCTCCAATCGGGACGACGTCGCTGAGGTTCCGGCGCGGCGCCCAGCCAACGAAGAGGACGCACGGCTGCTGCGCCGAACGCGCATCCGGCTCATGGCCGTCAGCGGCCTGGTGACGTTGCTCATCCTGTTCGTTCTGGGCGCCCTGATCTATCACAACACCGCGGACGCTCTCGTCAACGACAGCGTCAACCGTCTGGCGAGTTCCGCCGGCCAGTTGCAGGCGCGGCTCAGGGGCCAGGGCCGTCCACCGCAAAGCCCCTACGAAATGACCTTTGGCGATGACGCTGTCCCGTTTATCCTGGACGCCCAGGAGCAACAGCTGTACGGACCACGTTTGGTTGGTTTGCCGGACCACGCAGGCTTCAAGGCCGCGTTCGCGGGGGCAACGGACGTCAGGGAAACCACTCTTGCTGGCGGTCTGCCCGTTCGGGTGTACTCCGTGCCGGTCACGGATTCAACGGGAACGATCGTCCTCGTCGTTCAGACCGGCGCCGACCGAACGCAGGAGGTCAACCTCCTCAACACCCTGTTTTGGGTGCTGCTGGTGGGCGGCGGCGCCGCTCTCGTGGCCGCGCTGCTCGCCGGCTACCTCTACGCGGGTCGCGCCCTCGTGCCGATCCGTGCGTCCATCGAACGGCGGCAAGGCGCTCTCCTGCGGCAGCGCGAGTTCGCGGCCAACGCCAGCCACGAGCTACGGTCGCCACTCACCGTGATCGGGACAAGCGTCGAGGACCTGAAGCGCAATCGCAGCAGCAAGGTCGAGGATGTGGGCGAGGCGTTGGGCGACATCGAGGCCGAGGTCCGGCACATGACCGCTCTCGTCGAAGACATGCTGCTTCTGGCCCGGACGGACTCGGGGGTTGTGCAGATCGAGCGCGTCCCTCTGGACCTCGGCGACGTTGCGGCGGAGGCGGCTGGAATCCTCTCGTCAGTGGGTCAGGAACGCGGCGTCCGTGTCCTTCTGGATCCACTCCCGACACCCGTGACGGGTGACCCAACCAGACTCGGCCAGCTGGTCACGATCTTGGTCGACAACGCCATCCGGCATAGTCCCGCCGGGTCCACAGTCTCGGTCCTGGTACGGCCGGAGTCCGTAGGCGCGCTCCCGCAAGGTGGAGCCGTGCTCCAGCAGCAAGGCGGAGCCTTGCTCCAGGTCGACGATCAGGGTCCGGGCATCAAGCCCCAGGATCTGTCGCGAATCTTCGAGCGGTTCTGGCGGGCGGACGACGCGCCGGCCGGCGGCACCGGCCTGGGACTGGCAATTGCGAGGTGGATCGTGGATCAGCACGGCGGATCCATCGGCGCGGTAAACCGGCCGGAGGGTGGCGCCAGCTTCTGGGTTCGGCTGCCCAACCTGCCAGTGGCCAAGGCCTCTCCGATTGACGATCCCACGGCCTCCGCGGCAGATCCGGATCAGTGGGCCAGGCCGGACTCTTCGGCGCCCTAGCCGAGCAGCAGCCGGGCCTCTGCCACGAGGCCGACACTGATGATGATCAGGCGCAACGCCGAGGCGGGTAGCCTGCGCCCGACCCGTGCCCCAACCTGGCCACCGACTATCGAGCCGGCTGCGATCAGCATGGCCACGTCCCACCGAACCGGGGCCACGGCGATGAACAGAATCGCGGCGACGCCGTTGATCATTGCCGCCAGCACGTTCTTGAGGCCGTTTAGGCGCTGGATGCCATCGGCCAGAAAGATGGTCAGCAGGGCGATCATGATGATCCCCATGCCCGCGCCGAAATAGCCGCCGTAGACCGCCGTGGCGTATAACGTCACCGCCAGGGGCCATGATCGGTGGGAGTCGGCATGGCGATGCTGTGCCAGGGCTTTGGAAAGGCTGGGGCCGGCGGCCACAAGCACCAGGGCGACGCCGATTAGGATCGGTACGATGGCCGCAAACGCGCCGGGGAAGGCGAGCAGGAGCAGGGCCCCCGTTAGCCCGCCGGCGCCGGACGAGACGCCCAACCAGAGTGCCCGCTGCCCCTGCCCAACCAGTTCGCGCCGGTAGCCGACCGCCCCACTCAACGAGCCGGGCACCAGACCGACCGTGTTCGAGACGTTGGCCTCGAGTGGGGTGTATCCGAAGGCGAGCAAAGTGGGGAAGGTGATCAGCGATCCGGACCCAACAATGGTGTTGATCGTCCCCGCCGCGAGACCCGCGCCCAGAATAGCGACCGCTTCAAAGGGGCTCATGGGGCTGGCCGGACAGTGCTTCTCACCTGCCGATCGTAGCCGACCGCGCCCCTATAGACTCGGGCGCGAATCCGACTGGGGCAGCGTCAGCCGTAGAAGTCGACTACCACCCGGACGCTATTGGAAACCCATATGCCGATGCCGGCTCTGTGGAAGTAGCGGTTCATGATGTTCCTGTAGTGGCCGCCGCGGTAGCCAGATTCGCTCTGAAAGAAGGTCTCGATGGCGATCATGCCGCCCGCAGAAGCGCTGCCGGGCGAGGCGATGTTCTCTCCCCACGAGCCGGAACCGTAGCCTGCCGCGGCCAGTCTGCCGTGGGTAGTCGTGCCGTTCAAGTTGTGAGTCAGGATTCCCAACGTGGCCAGCTGGGCTGCGTACGGGCGTGAAACGTTGTTGCTGATGCCGTCATCGAGCGCGAGAGCGCCCTGGGCGGGAAGCGTATGACGGGTCTGTGTGCTGCAGTCGCCGCTTGAGGTGACCCAACTGCCCGTCCGCGTGCAGTTCATCAGGCTGAGGTAGTAGCGCTCCATGTCCTTGTAAGGAGCGCTCGAGGTCCCCTGGCCGCCAGTCACCGGGATCCTCGACCTCGTGTAGCTGATAGAGCGCGACCTCGGCGTTGAGACAAGGAACGTGGCGCTCGTCGCCGCCGCCACGTGGAGGCCGCCGGATGATCGGGCAGTAACCGAGAGCTTCACTGTGACAGAGGTGCCGATTGCGAATGAGCGCCGGGGAGCGAACGCCAGGACGGTGTCTTCTTCGGACCAGCTGGTGCTGCCGGCTACCGCTCGGCCGTTGGCGAGAACCGTGAGGGCCGACTCGGTCGACTTCTCGTCCATCGCAACGGTGAAGCGGAGCGAGATCGGCTGGTTGGTGTCGTAGGTCTTGGTTCCGCTGGCAGGCTTGAAAGCCTGGACAGTCGGGGTGGCCAGGGTGTGGATCTGGAGCGGGGCTACGGACTGGAGAGCCGACCCGGAGGCGTCGACTCCGCCCACGGCCATGCTCACCAGATAGGTCGTATCGGTGTCCAGGGCCTTCTTCGGCGTCATCGTGAAGACCTGGGACGCGACATCGGTGGGGTCGTCGCCCACAATCCCAACGTCAAGCGCAGGGTTAATCCCCAGCCCGGTCAGCACCGTGCCGAGTTTGACGGGCCGGGTGAAGGTCAGCTGGAAGGCGGTGGTGGGAGAGGAGAGATCTCCGACCATTCGAGTGGCCGTGATCGTGCCGGCGGTCAACGAACCTGACTGGAACGACGTCTGGACCGGGGTCGATAGGCCCAGACCCTCCTGGTCCGAGGCCGCGTTGGAGACGCTGATCTGGTAGTTCGTCGTGGGTTCCCAGTGCGGATTCGGCACCAGCGAGAGCATCTGCCCGGTGGCATCCCACCTGAACTCGACATCGACCTTTGGGTCGATCCTCAACGCGGCTTCGACGGAGCCTTCGTTCATAGGCTTGGTGAACTGGATCTGGAATGGCACATCAAGAGCCAGGTTGCTCTCCGGGCTGTGAGCGTCGGCCTGGGGCGCCAAGGGCGCGAAGGTCGGCATGGGCTGCCCGGAAACGGGCTGGGCCGGCAGGCCGACCAGGAGGACCCCAACTACCAGGGCGATGGCGACCGACACCATGAGGCCCTGGATTCGGGCCGAGCGGCGCAGCCAGGTAGTCGCCCGACGTAGACCGTCAACCGGGAGGGCTAGAGCGGCAGCGGCCGTCTTCCGCATCTACTTATCCTCCTCGGGCGGGCATCATGGACCCGACAGTCGAAGCGCCGGCAGGTTACCACCGCCGTCCCCGGGTAAGCAACCGCAAGTACGTCTGCGGCCGCCTGGACAAGTAAGGTTGGGGTGGCCTATGGGTTTCGAACCCATAACCTTCGGATCCACATTCCGATGCTCTGCCGGTTGAGCTAAGGCCACCACGGCGACCCCACAGGGCAGCGTCCAAGCCGGCCGCGCCAGTTAGATGGGGCGACGCGGAGTATAGCGGCTGCGCCGCGGCGCGGGTATTGCGATCGAGGGCGATTCGCCTGCTGCTGGTTGGCGCCCCGGGCGGGGGCCCGCACGCCACTGCTGGGCAGCGATGTCCTAAATCAATCGCATTAGAGCTTGGTACACCTCCTGACAGCGCTCGACGGGACCAGCGGACGGGGCCGCGACGACCAATCTCGACCTACTCTTGGCGCAATTAAGGGTTAGTTGGGATCAGATCGCCGAACATGCTGGGCCTCGTGAACTTACCTGCCTTCATGGCGCGCCGTCCGCTTCGCAGATTGCGAATGGCCGGCATCTCAGTCGCTGCCGCTTGCGTGCTGCTCGCCATCACAGTGAGTCCCGCCTTCGCCTGGGGCATCTCAGCCTTCAGCCCGAGCGACGAGCAACTGCTCTTCACTCTGACCAACCAGGACCGCGCATCGGCCGGACTCAACGTCCTCGTCAACGACCCCTACCTCCACACCAAGGCTGAGTGGCGGGCCCAGGACATGGGCGATAGGAACTACTTCTCGCATGAGATTCCGCCGGACAACAAGATGGTGTTCGCGTACATGCAGAGTGACGGCTACTGCTTCAAAGTCGCCGGTGAGAACATCGGTTTAAGTACGTGGAGTGACGACGTCGCCACGAACCGGATCGAGATCGCCTTCATGGGCTCTGCCAGCCACAGGGCCAACATCCTGGGCTCCTGGGCGCGCATGGGGGTCGGGGCGTATCAGGCGGCCGATGGGCGCAAGCTGTACGCCATCCTGTTCTCGGTTCCGTGCGGCGCGACAGTTCCAGCTCCACCGCCTGGGTCTACGCCGAAGCCGACCCCTCGACCGACCGCGAAGCCGACCGTTCGACCGACGCCTCGCCCGGTCTTGACGCCGCAGCCGACGCCGTTGCCGCCTGCGTCGGCGTTGCCGACGGACGCCCCGACCGACACCCCGCTCCCAACCGACACTCCGCTGCCCACCGCCAGTCCGGTCCCGAGCGCCACACCCGCGCCTTCGCCGATCTCCACTGACCCGACCCCAACAACGGTGCCTTCGGGCTCCTCCGGCGCGGCCGGCACAATCGCGAGCCTGCGGGTGCGAGAGAGGCCAGTTTCGCTGGGCCCGATCGACTCGCTGTTCCAATCGCTCTTCGACAGTCTCTTCAGCTGGTAGAGATTGCGCCTTGCCGGAAATAGTCACACGGCCGGGGCCTACGCCTGACCGTCGTTTGACTACACTGCGGGCATGGCAAACCAAGCGCCATCCCCACAATCATCCGACGGTCGATCGGCGGGGCCGACGTACGGCGGGGCGCGCGACGGCGTGATCCTTGAGGCTCGCAACCTGACCAAGCGCTACAGGCTCGGAACGCGCGACGTCGACGCGCTGCGGGGGGTGTCGCTACAGGTCCGCCGCGGTGAATTCGTGGCCCTGATGGGGCCGTCGGGGTCCGGCAAGAGCACGCTTCTGCAGTTGCTGGGCGGCCTGGATCGACCGACCAGCGGCGAGGTCGTTCTGGATGGCGAGGTTGTGAGTCATCTCAGTGACGCCCAGGCCACTCGATTGCGGCGGGAGAAGACCGGCTTTGTATTCCAGTTCTTCAACCTGATCCCGTTACTCGACGTATATGAGAACGTGGCGCTGCCCTACACGATCGCGGGCGTCGATCCGCGTCACGGCGACGCCGCCGCGCGGATTCGCGAAGTGCTGGAACTCGTGGATCTGCAGGGCCGCGAACGCAATCGCCCCGACCAGCTCTCGGCCGGTGAGCAGCAGCGGGTGGCGCTGGCGCGGGCGCTGGTCGCGAAACCCGCGATCCTGCTGGCCGACGAACCCACCGGCAACCTGGACTACGCGACCGGCGGCGAGATCCTCGACGAGCTGTGGCACTCCTGCGATGCGTTCGGCCAGACGATCGTCCTCGTCACCCACGATGCCCGAGCCGCGGCCCATGCGGATCGAGTCCTGGTAGTGGGTGACGGCAAGATCCGGGACGAGATTGAGCTGGGCCGACGGCCAGCCCACCGCGATGCCGGACCGCTGATCGCCCGCCTCGCGCAACTGGGCCTCTAACTCGTGCGGCGCCTCTCGTCGCTGGCCTGGCGAAGCCTGGGCGCGCGAAAGCTGCGCAGCTTCCTGACCATGGTCGGCGTCGGCTTGGGTGTGGCCGTGTTGTATGCCTCTCTGTCGGCCGGGGCGGCTATGGACTCGGCCGTGGACAAGGCCGCCGCCGACGAGATCGGCCACGCCGACCTCCGGGTCCGGGCCCTTGAAGAGCGCGGCCTAAGCCAGGCCACCCTTGACGTTATAGATCACATGGCCGGAGTCTCGGTTGCGGCGCCTGCCCTCGAGCGCAGGACGTACCTCGCCACCAGCCTGACCCAAACGCCCTCGGCCAAACTGCCACCGCCCGTGACGGTGCTCGGAATCGACCCGATTCAAGAGCCCATACTCCACGACCTGCCTCTGGCGTCCGGGCGGCTGCTGGCGGCGGCCGACGGGCAGTCGGCGCTGATCACCCAGACACTTGCCTCCGGCGAGGGCCTCGGCGTGGGCGGCACCATCACTCTGAATGGGACGGTGGTATCGGGTCCGCAGGCCTTCAAGATCGTAGGCATCGTAACCGGCAACGGACCTCTACCCGAGGCTGAGGGACGGCTCATCTTCCTGTCGCTCGACTCGGCCCAGGCGCTCTTCGACACAAAGGGCTTTACGCGCGTTGATCTCCGGGCTGCGCCCGGCGTGCCTGTCGAGGAGTTGATGGGGCAACTCGACGTCACGATCCAGACTGAGCCTTACCTCTTGTCGCGAACTCAGGACCTGGCCGACTCACTGCGGGCGGAGACGGCCGATTTCCGAGTCGCCCTTCTGCTCGTGGCGGCGGTCGTCCTGTTTGCGGGCGCCTTCCTCATCTTTAACACGTTGTCTATGACCGTCGCGGAACGCGGCCGCGAGGTGGGCCTGCTGCGCGCCGCCGGCACGACTCGGTCTCAGGTCATGAGTTTCGTTCTGCTGCAGGCCTTCGTCCTGGGGGTGGTGGGTTCGATCCTGGGGGTGGTCTGGGGCATCGGCATGGCCGTGCTGACCCTTGGCTGGGTAGGATCCTCCGGCTCGATCACCGTCGCAGCGCCGTCGTTGTCGGCCGGCTCGATCGCAATGGCTCTGCTCATCGGCATAGCCATCACGCTGGCCGCTTCGCTCGAGCCCGCCTGGCGCGCTGGTCGTATCCCGCCGGTTGAGGCGCTGCGGCGCGGCCCGAGCGGAGCTGTCGCTGGAGCGGCCCGGTTGCGTTGGCTCGTCGTTGTCTTTGGCGTTCTGGCGCTGGCAGGGCTCGCCGTCTGGCCGCGCGCCAGCGGCGGCGGCAACGCCGCGACCGAATCGCTGGCTACAGGCAGCGGCTCCGGCATGTGGGCCCCGCTCGCCGTCTACGGCCTGCTACTCGTGACCGTGCTGCTGGTCCCCTTGCTCCTTGTGCCGCTACTTCGAGTCGCCGGCCTGCCGTTCCGGATCTTCCGCAACGAAGAGCGCCTGGCCCGCAGTGCTCTGGCACGCGACCGCAGCCGGACCGCCTTGACAGCGGGTGCTCTGGTCGTGGCTCTGGCCATGGTCGTGGCTCTCGGCACGGCCGCGCAGAACGTTCGCAAGATCGGCTCCAGCTGGCTGGCCGAGTCCATCCCGGGCACTGAGCTACTGACCTCGATCAGGCCCGTTTCTGCGACGGGTCCCATCAAGGACGAGTTGGCCGCCATTCGGGGCGTCAAATCGATCTCGGCGATTGGGATCTTCGGCGCTCCCTGGGTTTACACGACCCAGGCCGACGGACGAAGCCACAAGTCTGTGGTTCGACAGCAGGCGGCCGCGATCGTGGGCCGAGACTACCTGACGGATGGTCGCCTGACCTTCGTGTCGGGCGACCGCACGTCGGCCCTCGGCGCCCTTGACTCGAGCGGCTCTGTGATCGTGCCGACGTCCCTGGCCGACGCCGCGGGTATCCGCGTCGGCGACACTGTCGAATTCGCGACGGGCCCGTCTCCGACCAGCCTGCGCGTGGTGGGCATCGTCGCCCATTCGATTCCGTCCGAGGCTCAGGAGGCGATTCTCGTCGGCTGGTCGGACGCGATGGGCCAGTTCGGCGTCACTGGGGCCGACTTCTACGCTGTTCGCTTCCTGCCTGGTCAGGAAATAGATGGGCGAGCGGCGCTCGACTCTGCGGCAACTTCGTACGCCCTGCAGCCCAGCAATCTGGATCGAGTAACAGGCACGGTGGGCGACGCGCTGGATCGCATCTTCCGCCTGCTCGATGCCCTGGCGCTTATCGCCGTCCTGGTGGCCGGCCTGGGCATGTTCAACACGTTCTCAATGAGCGTTCTCGAGCGAGGGCGTGAAATTGGCGTTCTCCGGGCAACCGGCATGACCAGTCGCCAGGTCTGGGGCATGGTCGTCATCGAGGCCGGGATACTGGGCGTTGTTGGGGCGCTTGTCGGGGCGTTTGCAGGGTTGGCAGTCGGCGCATTGCTTGTCTTCTGGTCGAGCGGCGGTTTCGGGCTGGCCTTTGATCCGCCCTGGGTGTCCGTCGGTGTGGCCTTCTGCTTCGGTGTCCTGGTCAGCATCACCGCAGCCATTTATCCGGCCGGCATGGCCAGTCGCCAGTCGATTGTGCGCGGCCTTCAGCACGAGTAGCGATTCCTTCAGCCGATCCGCTCCGCGGGTCGCGCTCAGGTGAAGTTGCTTCGCCTGCTAGACTCGCCCCGCCGGGCCAGGAGAACGGTCCGGGATACAGCCGCGCCGCAAAGGGAAACCCGACGCATGCTCGCGACAACGCACCTGAACCGTCTCCCCGCCACTGAGCGCGGGATCACCATCGGTGACTTCCTTGTCCCCATCCGGGTCGGCGAGCGGTTGAGCGCTCGGATCCGCCACATGGCGCTCATTTGCGTGGGCGCCGCCTTCATCGCCATCACCGCGAACGTCGCCTTCACCATCCCCGGCAACCCAATCCCGATCACCGGCCAGACTCTGGCTGTCTTGGTGGTCGGCGGAGCTCTTGGTCTGCGCCGCGGCGCCCTTTCGGTGGCCTTCTACATCGTGCTGGGGCTATTCCTGCCGATCTATGCGGGCCAGCAGCACGGCCTGAACACGATAATCAGTCTCAACTCTGCCGGCGTCGTGATGGGCGCCCGGGGTGGATACCTCGTCAGCTTCCTGTTCGCCGCCGCCCTGGTTGGTTGGTTGGCCGAGATGGGCTGGGACCGCCATATCGGCGGCGCGGTTGGCGCGATGATCCTCGGCGAGGTCGTGGTTTACGCCATCGGTGTGCCGTGGCTGGCTCTCGCTCTGCATAAGTCGCCCGCGGAAGCTATCGCCTTGGGCTTCACGCCGTTCGTGATAGGCGATGTCATAAAGCTGGCCATAGCGGCCGGCATCTTCCCCTTCGCATGGTGGCTGGTGGGCCGCCGCGCCGGCGATCGTTAGGCGCGCGACGCCGGGACGTCGGGCCAGGCAAGCCTGGCCTAGAAGGTTGCCCAGTCGTCAGGGCCGAGTTCGCCGACGCCGAACAACTTGAGGCACGGTTCCAGGGCTTCGATCGTGACGGGGACGAGGTCGCGTTTCCAGGTCTGCGGCGTGCAGCGGACCTTGACCTCCAACTCGCGCTTGCCCTCGATCGCGAAGAACTCGTCGCCCGTGACGCGGTAGCCGAGCTTCTCCGAGACGCGCGCGGAGGCGGCGTTTCCTTCGATGTAGCCGGATTCGGCGGCATCCGCGCCCAGGCCGTCAAAGGCCAGGCCGAGGATCGCGGCCCGCGCCTCGGTTCCGAAGCCCCGGCCCTGGAACTCGCGGCCCAACCAGCTGCCCGAGTTGATTACACGCTTGATGGCGAAGTTGCGGGCCGTCAGTTCCTGGACTCCAATTGGCTGGCCATCCTTCAGGACAACGAGTCCGAGAGACCAAGCCGCGGGGCTCCACTTGGCCCGGTCGCCCCACCAGTGAAGCAGGAACTGGCGCTCGAAGGCAGGGGAGGGGAGCTTGTGCCAGGGGACCAAAAAGACGGTCCGGTCGGCGTCGACGATCCCGGCGCGGGCGACTCGGGCTAGCTCCAGCAAGTCGTCATCGGTCGGCAGGCGCAGTTCGAGGTTGGGCGTGCGAACCCGCAAATCGAATAGCGGCCACGGATGCGACATGGCCCCTAGGTTAGCGCGGCGAGGTTGTCCCGGTACGGCCCGAAGCGCTCTGGGTCGCATTTTCCGGCCGCGATACACCGCGAGCCGGACAACCCGCGCTCGGCGAACGTTGAACCTGGCAGCGACGGGCGCCGGCGGGGCCGGCGGGGCCGGCGGGGTCGGCGTTTGGGCCCACCATCTAGTCAGACTTGCCTCAGGTGAACGTTGGCGCAGATGCCGGCGCCTCGTCGGGTTGCGGCAGGGCGTAAGCCGGACAACCCACGCTCGGCGAACGTCGAGCCGGGCGGCGGAGGCCTTGCTCCGGGTTCCACTCCTCGCCTAACTCCCACGCCAGGCAAGTCCGACTAGAAGGCCCGCGGCCACGCATCGCGCGCGGCAACGTAGGTCCAACCGGCGAGCCGGCGACGCCTCTCGCCTCTAGGCCGACTTGCGGCGCCGGATCTGGACTACTTCGACTCCGGTAGGCACGCCTGCTGCTGGGGCAACAGGCGCCGGAGTCCGGCCGACCCCCGAGGCGGCCTTGCGGGACCGTCTTGACGCGGCCGCGGCGAGAGTCACGGGTGCCACGCTTCCGCGAGCGGCCTTGGCGGCGGCAACGCTCGCCTCCAGAGCGGCCATCAGATCCGTGACGCCGGCAGCTGGAGCGGCAGCCGGTTCGGCGATCTCGGCGCCGGCGGCCTTGGCTTCGACTATGGCCAACAAAGCCTCTCGGTATTCGTCGTGGTAAGCGGACCGGTTGAACTCGCCCGTCATGGCATCGATCAGCTGCTCGGCTATCGCACGCTCCGCCGGCTTGATCTGGATTTCGGGCTCGGGCAGTGCGAGTTCGGCTGTAGACCGGATCTCATCGGGCCAGTAAAGCGTTGAGAGAAGCATCGTGGAAGCGAGCGGGTCAAGCGACGCCAGCTGCTCGCGGTCCTTCAGGACGATTTTGGCAATTGCCCTGAGGCCGCGCTCGGCGAGAACCTGCTTGAGGAGGTAGAACGCTCTGCGCGCGATCGGTTCGGGTTCCAGGTAGTAGGCCTGTTTCACGAAGCGAGTACCCTCGCCCTCCGCCGCGATAGGCACGAATTGCTCAATCTCTATGGAGCGGACCGTCTTCAGCGGCACCGAGGCGAGGTCGCTGTCCGATACGACGACGTACTGACCGGGCGATACCTCGTAGCCGCGGACCGTGTCGCCGCGCTCGATAAAGACGTCGTCCGTGGGACAGTAAGTCTTCATCTGGATTCGGCCGTGGCACTGGCTATGGAGCATGTTGAAGCCCACGCCCTTCGATTCCGTGGCCAGATACAGCTTCACCGGAATCGTGACCAGGCCGAACTGGATTGCCCCCTTCCACATCGATCGCGCCATTTGGCAGCACCTCAACAGTGCGAGCCCATATTGGTCCAGCTCGCCAAACGCGAGCTTAGCGCCGGATGGCGCATTTTCTAGAGTCGATCGTGATTGTTCCGGCAGCGGGAACCGCCCGGCCGGCGAGCGGCCTACCGTGGGCGCAGTTCGGCCTCGGCCTCGGTGATGCGGGCGAGTATGCCGTCGCGGAGTCTGTCGAGCCCGGCGTAGACCTCCTTGGCGCTCGTACCGATCGAGGTTAGGGTCATCTTCAGGGCGCGAAGCGTTTCGAGCTGCTCACGGACGCCTTTCAAGGCCTCTGCCACTGCCGCCGCGTCCACCTCCACGTCGTGGTCGCGCAATGTCTGCATGGCCAGCAGCCGCGCCAGCCTCACGGCAGCCTCCAGCGTGGCGGGCTCCGGGGCGGCTGGATCCAGGACGCAGTAGACGTCACCCGCCCGCACGTCGAACGGGGCGATGCCCGTTGGCGCATGGGCCGGGGTGAAGACGACCAGCGCGACGGCCGCGTCTCGGTTGGACTTGGCCTCGCGCAGCTCGTCGCGCATGGCCCGGCCCGAGACATAGCGGTCCTTGCATTCGATGACGATGCGAAGCTCATAGCCCGCCGTGGCCTCGGCGTTGAGTGTCAGCACGAAATCGCCCTTCTTGGACGCGATCGTGGCCCCGGTCCCCGTCCCGGTCCGCTCGAGGATGTCGCCCGAGCCGCGGGCGATGGCTCCGAGCACTTCGTCCACGATCTCCTCGAAGTCCACGCCCTTGGCCGACCCCTTGGCTCGCTCTCCCGCCCGCGCCGCTCCCGCCGCCTCCAGTGCGGCCAGCCGCTCACCGATACGGTTGAACCCCTCAGCCATCTCGACGCGGAACTGGTGGAGCGGCGAGCCCAGTCGCGTAGGATCCAGCAGCTGAGCCAGCTTTGAGGCGTCACCGTCGAAGTACGCGCCCAGCAGAACCTTCATCCGGCCGATGGCGCTGTCTCGCTTGCCTTCATCGAAAAGGTCGTCAACGAACCCTCGCAGCTGGCCCTTGTCGCCCAGGAACTTCTCAAGAGTCCGCGGCAGGCGGCCCTCGCCGTCGGCGAAGTTCTGGCGGAGCATCGTGTCCAGGGCGGTGGCGGCCTTCTCGTTGGCGGCTTCGGTCTGACGCAGCAGCCCCTGGAATTCGGCTCGGACGGCGTCAACGTTCACCGTGACGCCCACGCTGGCGATGGCTGTCAGGCCGACGCGCAAGGCTCGCTCCACAAGGAGGGCGCGTTCTTCGACCGGTCTGTCGGCGACGAAGGCCGCGAGGGCGTGGTCGTCCAGAACGAGGTGCTCGATGACCACCCGGTTGGCCTCGACCCGAACCGTGGGCAGCCGGCCTATCGGCGACGGTAGCGGGACCAGCCTGGCGGTTTCCATGTCCCCACAGTATCGCCGGCATGTGACAGCTGTATGGCACGGCCGGAATGGCCACGGCCTACGGTGAGGGTTCCGGACCAGGCGCCGATTTCGCCCGGCGACTGAGGTAGTCGTGCCAGAAGAGGCGGGCCGCGACTGATCGCCACGGCCGCCAGGGCGCGGCAAGCGCCTCCATCTGGGCCACGTCCGGCCGGCGCTCCAGACCCTTGATCGCGGCGACGGACGCCACGAGCGCCAGGTCGTTTGTCGGCCAGACGTCCGGCCGCCGCAGGGCCATGATCAGGTAGATGGAAGCCGTCCACGGTCCGACGCCCGTCAAGGCGACGAGCGCGCGATGTGCGTCCTCGTCGGCGAGTCTCGCCAGGCCCTCGAGGTCGAGCGACCCTGACTCGACCGCCCGCGCCACATTGCGAACGTAGCCCGTCTTCTGGCGGCTGAACCCTATGGCGAGCAGCTGTTCGTCGCTGAGGTCGAGGAATCGATCGGGCGTCAGCACGTCCACGGCGGCTCGGAGCCGATCGAACGCGGCTTGCGCCGATGCCAGCGACACCTGCTGTTCGAGCACGATGTGAACGAGCGTCGGGAACCCGGGCGATCGATCCCACAGGGGCGGCGCCCCGAACCGTTCGACGATGCCGCGCAGGTCCGGATCCCTGGCGGCGAGTTCGCGAACGGCCACTGCGAGCGTTTCCTGGGTCAGAGTCGGCGGGCCAATGCTCATCGTTTGCGACGATAGCTCGAAACTCGCGTGGACGACGAGCGTATGGAGGAAAGTTGACCACTTCGCGTCGATGCGCCGCGCGTCGATGCGCCGCCCGTGGCACCATGGCGCCTATGCGGGCAGTCGAGGAGCGAGGGAACCGGCGAGCCGTGCCTCTGTGGCGGCTGCATTCTTCTTTGGGCCGCCTTGCGAGGACATGGTGGGGGCCGGTGGTTCTGGGCGCCTTTGCTCTGTGGCAGTTTTCTCAGACTGCGCCCGGCTACCACGACGACGTGACGTGGGCTGCCATCTTCCTCCCGGCCGTGCTGCTGGTGATTGTGGTTCGTCGTCGCCTTAGCCCCACCGAGGTTATGGCCCTGGAGGTTCTCGCCACAGCGCTGTTCGCGGACTTCCAGAGTTCGCAGGGGGGCGGACTCCGCGACCTGCACCTTTACCTCAACGCGGGCGCTGCGTTCATGAATCACGGCGCCGTCTACATGACGACCGCGATCCACGGCTATCCGAAGGCTGGGCTCGAATACCTGCCATTCCTGTACGCCCCGCCGACGTTGCCCTTCTTCGGCTTGCTGTCGGAGTTGCCGCGTAGTCTGGCCGACGGGCTTTGGGTCGTCGGCTCAGTCGCCGCGGTCGTCTTCTCGCTGCGTGCCTTCGGCCTAGCCTGGCGCTGGACGCTGCTCGCACTCATCTGGACGCCGATCGAGCAGGGTTTGTTCACAGGCAACGTCGTGATCCCGTCGCTGCTGGTAATGGGCGCGGCGATGCGCTACGGCGGGGCGTTGGTGTTCGGCCCCCTGCTCAAGCCGCAGAACGGCATCGTCTCCCTGTGGCTGATTCGGGAGCGTGCCTGGCGTCGTCTCGGCGGCGGTCTCCTGGGTCTGCTGCTGCTCGTTCTGGCGACGGTGCCCTTGACGGGCATCGACCTGTGGCGGCAATGGCTCCTCGGGCTGACGGCCTACCAGGAGTCACAGGGTTATTTGCACGGGCTATACGGCGTCGGGCTGGGGCGCTACATGCCGATGTGGGCATTCATTGCGGTTGCGGCACTCACAATCGGGGCTGCGCTGTTGGTGCGTGGCCGGGAGGGGCTGGCGCGCCTCGGGCTGGCGTCGGTGGTGGCTTCGCCGTCGCTGTGGGGCCACGGGTTCGTGTTCGGGATTCCGTCGTTCCTGCGTCTGCGCGCCGAGTGGCTGTGGTTGGTTGCCGGGATGATGTCCATCGGCCAGTGGCCCGGTCCGCAGCTTGCGCTCGGGATCGGCGTGACGGCCTGGTTCGTCAAGGGGATGGCGCGCCGCGCGGGCGACGAGGCAGCCGATCGACTCGGCAATCGCCCCCTGCACCCGCTGGGGTCCGTCGCGGAACCATGGCCGACCGACGAGGATCGCCGACTCGCCTGAGACCTCAACTTTCACGTAAACGGTAATGTTGCGTTAAGATGCAACTATGACTGAGACGAAGGAACGGCCGGCACCGAACGCCCGGCTGCTGCGCATTCAGGAGGCGGCCGCCGAGGTTGGCCTGACGCCCAGATCGGTGCGCTACTACGAGGAGCTGGGGCTTCTCAAGCCGGCTGCCCGATCCGAGGGCGACTACCGCCTCTACGACGCGACCGACGTCGAACGGCTGCGTTTTATCAAGGGCTTGCGTGATGACGCCGGCTTCTCACTGGCGGAGATCGCCGAGCTGCTCGAGGACGAGGCCGCTCGTGAACGCGAGCACGTCGCGTTCCACTCGACTTCCGACCCCGACGAGCGCCGCCGACTCCTGCTCAATCGCCTGGTGCGCTACGAACACCAGGCCCAGATGCTCCGGGCCAAGGTCGCCCGCTTGCAGGCGATGGTCGATGAGACCGAAGGCCGACGCGCCCGAACGGCCGCCCGCCTGGAGGCCCTGGTGGGCGAGTTGGCGGCCGGCTCGACCGAGTCGGCCACGTCGTCGCCCAACCTGGAGAAGGCCCGATGATCCAGGAGGGTCGCCTCCGGTTCACGGCCACCGGCCGCGCCCTGAAGCATCGCAACTTCCGTCTCTTCTTCTTCGGACAGTTGATCTCCGTGAGCGGAACGTGGATGCAGGCGCTGGCCCAGGCCTGGCTCCTCGGCACTCTCGTCGGGTGGGACCAGGCGATTGTGTACATCGGTCTGCTGGGCGTGGCGCAGTTTGTTCCGGTGCTGATCCTGGGTCTCTTCGGCGGGATAATCGCGGATATCTGGCCGAAACGAAGGACGGTGATGGCAACCCAAATCGCGGCGGGATTGCTGGCCCTGACCTTGGGCGGGCTCGATTACTTCCACGTCGTGGCCGTGTGGCACATATTCGTGCTTGCGTTCCTGCTGGGTATCGTCAACGCGGTCGACATGCCCGCGCGTCAGTCGTTCGTCGTCGAGATGGTCGGCAGGGACGACATCGCCAACGCGGTCGCCCTAAATTCGGCCGTCTTCAATGGCGCGCGAATCGTGGGCCCGGCCATCGCCGGGATCCTGATCGGAATCCTCGGCACGGCGACGTGCTTTCTCCTCAATGGTCTCAGCTACGGGGCGGTGGTGATCAGCCTGCTGGCTATGCGTGAGGGCGAGCTCATGCCGTCTGCGCGACTGGCCGTGCCCAAGACCGTGACGGCGATCCGCGAGAACCTCGGCGAAGGCCTGAGATACGTCTGGCACACGCCGGTCGTGTTGCTGGCAATCACCGTGATCGGGTTCGTCTCCACCTTCGGAATGAACTTCAACGTGGTCCTGCCCGTGATGGCCGCCCGAGTGCTGAACGTTGGGTCCAACGGGAACGGGCTGCTGTTCTCCTCGATGGGGGCCGGGGCGCTGATCGCCGCCCTGGCTGTTGCGACGCTGCAGCGCCCGCGGCTCCGGATTCTGATCGGCGGCGGGATGGTGCTCGGGGTGTCTGAGCTGGTACTGGCGAGCACGACTTCGTTCCCGGTGGCGTTGGCGGCGGTCTTCTTCTCCGGCGTGGGCGCGATCGCGACTGCGGCCAGTGCCAATTCCCTGATCCAGATCACCGTGCCGGGGGCGCTCAGGGGCCGCGTCATGAGCGTCTACACGACCGTCTTCGCGGGCTCGTCGCCGATCGGGAACGGACTGACCGGCGGCGTCGGCGGCCTGTGGGGCACGCCGGCGGCGCTGGTCATGAACGGCGCAATTGCAATCGGCGCGCAGGCGGTGGCGGGTGTAGCCGTGTGGCGGGGCCATATTCGGGTCGACGGTGGCGGCGGATCGCGCAAGCCGGGGCCTGCTCCCATCC
The DNA here is from genome assembly GCA_043739665.1 of Chloroflexota bacterium. GTDB lineage: Bacteria > Chloroflexota > Limnocylindria > Limnocylindrales > CSP1-4 > Fen-1039. The sequence continues at coordinate 13,013 of JAYUDR010000008.1, read as the reverse complement.
CGCAGACTGCGAGCCTGCCCTCTGTCGACTAGGCGGGTCCAGCAGCGCTGACGGCCCGGCATGGCGCGCCCGCGGCCAACGGCGGGGCCGTCGGCTCGACCAGTGCGCCAGGCGGCTGAACTCGGGCGTGCGGTCTGCACTCCCGGATACGATCGGGCCGATGACAGCCACGACGAACCGCCTCGCCGGCGAGACCAGCCCCTACCTCCTCCAGCACGCTCACAACCCAGTCGATTGGTATGCCTGGGGTGCGGAGGCGCAGGCGCGGGCCGCGGCAGAGGATCGGCCGATCTTTCTCTCCGTTGGCTACTCGGCCTGCCATTGGTGCCACGTCATGGAGCGGGAGTCATTCGAGGACGAGGCGACGGCAGCCCTCCTCAACGCGAGCTTCGTCTCGATCAAGGTCGACCGCGAGGAGCGGCCTGACATCGACGCGGTCTACATGGGGGCCCTCCAGGCCATGACCGGCGCTGGCGGCTGGCCGATGAGCATCTTTCTGACGCCCGACGGTCGGCCTTTCTATGGCGGCACGTACTTTCCGGGGCAACCCAGATATGGTATGCCTTCGTTCCGGCAGGTCCTGGTCGCGGTGGCAACATCCTGGCGGGATCGCCGCGACGAGCTTGAGACCAAAGCGACCCAGCTGGCGGACGAGCTCAAGCGGGCTTCGACTGCGCTCACCGAAGGCGGTGGCTCGGCTGCCCTGCCCTTGGTCGGCAGGTCTTACGAGCGAGAGAGCGGCATCCTGGCGACCGCCGTGTCGAAACTGGTGGACGACTTTGACTTCGAGCATGGTGGCTGGGGCGGGCCTCCCCGGTTCCCGCAGCCGGCGGTCATTGAGATGCTGCTGCGGCAGGCTCAGCGCGGTGCGGACGGGCTGGCGCTGCGAGACGCCGAGGCACCGGTTCGGGTCGCTTTGCGCGCCCTTGACGCCATGGCCGAGGGCGGCATCCACGACCACATCGGCGGCGGTTTTCACCGCTACGCCACCGACACGGATTGGCTGGTGCCGCACTTCGAGAAGATGCTCTACGACAATGCCCAGCTGGCGCGGGTCTACCTTCACGCCTACCAGCTCACGGGCGAGCGGCGCTTTCGGGAAGTGGCAGAGACGACGCTCGACTACATGGCCCGCGAACTGCGGACGCCGGACGGCCTGTTCGCCGCCAGCCAGGACGCCGACACGGACGGCGTCGAAGGCGCCACCTACGTCTGGACTCAGCCCGAGGTGGCGGCCGTGTTGGGTGGAACGGCGGCCGATCCGGGCCCGGAGGCGCAAGCAGGCCACGCCGGTCTCTTCGCTCCATTCGCGTCGGCTTACGGCGTCACCGAGCCAGGCAACTGGGAGGGCCGGACCATCCTCTCCCAGGTGATGAGCGACGAGCAGGTCGGGGCGAAGTACGGGCTCTCGCCAATGGTTGTCGCAACCCAGCTCGACGCCGCGCGGCACCTGCTGCTGGTAGGCCGCGCGGGTCGGCCTCAGCCGGCTCTGGACGATAAGGCGGTGGCCGCCTGGAACGGCCTCGCCCTGGCCGCGTTTGCTGAGGCAATCCCGGTGCTGGAGCGGCCTGACGACCGGGAGACTGCCGAGCGCGTCGCCGAAGCGGCGCTCCGCCTCTTGCGCGGTCCGGATGGCCGGCTGGCTCGGTCATTCCGGTTGGGCCGCACCACCGGGAGCGGTGGTCTCGATGACTACGCCTGCCTGGCCGACGGGCTCGTGGCGCTGTACGAAGCCACGTTCGACGAGCGCTGGCTGGCCGCGGCGCGCGAGTTAATCGGCGTCGTGGAGCGGCAGTTCACTGATTCGGGCGGCGGCTGGTTCGACACGGCCGCCGACGCTGAGGAGCTGCTAATACGGCCCAAGGACACGCAGGACGGCGCTACTCCATCGGGCGGCGCGACGGCGGCTGCGGTGCTGCTCCGGTTGGCGGAGTTGACCGGCGAAGGGCCCTTGCGCACTGCCGCCGAGCGGGCCATCGGCCAGGTGGAGGGACCGGCGGCTAGATACCCGAGGTCCTTCGCCGTCTGGCTCGGGGCGTTGGACTTCGCATCGGCCGAGGTCGCGCAGGTGGTCATCGTCGGCGACCCTCAGGCACCGGACACGCAGGTTCTCCTGTCAGTCGTGCGCCAAGGCTTCCAGCCGCATCGCGTCGTGGCCGTGAGCGAGGCGCACTCGAGCACGCTCGAGTTGCTGCACAACCGCTTCGCGTTGGATGGCCGGGCGACCGCTTTCGTGTGCCGTGATTTCGCTTGCCGTCAGCCTGTCACCGAGCCCCAGGATCTGGCCGCCGAGCTCGCCTGATCGCTCCCTCGAGCGGGGTCAGGTTGAAGGTATAGCCGATCAGATCGATGCCTGGCACCGGCGTGAAGTCGATCTCAGGCACGCGCACGAAGCCGATTCTCTCGTACAGCCGAATTGCCGCCGGCATCCACGCTCCGGTGTGCAGGACAAGTCGCTCGCGGCCGGCTTCACGGGCGCGGTCCAGGCAAGCCTGCGTCAGGGCCCGGCCGATGCCACGGCCCCGATACGCCGGATCCACGGCCAGCATCCGCATCCCCGCCTCGCCCTTCGCCAACTCCTCCGAATACGGGTCGTCTGGACCACGGACGTAAGTGACGCCACCGAGCAGCTCGCCCCCCAGCCCCACGGCCACGAGAACGCACGAGACCTCCGCGCGGGTGGCCACGTCACGCAGCTGGCGGTCGTAGACATCCTGATGGTTCGGCCGGTCCGGGTCCGAGTAGGCCGCGACCGTCAGCTCGCCGAGCGGCCCGTACTCCTCGGGCCGAATGGGGCGGATCAGAAACGTTGTCAGGGGCGTGCTCATGCCGGCAGCGTAACCCCGCGCGTGGGCCGGCTGCCGGGCGTCCAAGTTGTGGTTGGGCGAAAGGGGGCCGGCCGCGCGATTATTCAGCCATGGCTGACGGACCTCTTTTGGTATTTGGGCCGAGATCGCTGGCCTATGACTTTGGGCCGCGGCACCCCCTCAGCCCCCGGAGATTCGGACCGGGCATCGAGTTGTTGCGGGCGGTCGGCGCAGAGCCCGGGCTGGCTCCTGAGCCGGCGGCGGATGACGAACTCGCATGGCTCCACTCGGCCGACTACATTGCCGCGGTGCGGCGCCTCTCGGTCGATCCCCGCCGGCCTCCCGAGGCGGGCATCGGCCCCGGCGACGATCCGGCATTCGCCGGCATGCACGAGGCCGCGGCCACAGTGGCGGGCGGCTCGATCCGGGCCATGGAGGCGATTCTGCGCGGAGACGTTGAGCACGCCTACCAGCCCGGCGGCGGTCTCCATCACGCCATGCGGTCGCGGGCGAGCGGCTTCTGCGTATACAACGACGTTGCTCTGGCGATCGCCCGGGCGCGGCGCGACGGGCTGCGCGTCCTGTACGTCGACCTCGACGTCCACCACGGCGACGGCGTCCAGGCGCTCCACTACGACGACCCGGGCGTCATGACCATCTCCTTCCACGAGTCTGGGCGCTCGCTCTTCCCCGGTACGGGTTCCGTGAGCGAAATGGGGGAGGGGATTGCCGCGGGCACGTCGGTCAACGTGCCCCTAGAACCGATGTGCGGGCCCGAGGCGTGGCTGGCGGCGGTCCGGGCGATCGTGCCCGCGCTGGCCGCCGCATTCGGGCCGGACGTCATCGTCAGCCAGCACGGCGCCGACGGCCACGTCTGGGATCCGCTGGCGCACCTCTCGTTGACGACGACGGCGATGGGTGAGGCGGCCCGACTGGTTGATCGAATAGCCCATCGATACGCCGGCGGCCGGTGGTTTGCGACGGGCGGCGGCGGCTACTCAATCTATCGGGTCGTGCCCCGAGTTTGGGCGCTGACGTGGTTGGCCATGGCCCATCGAGAGGTTCCGAGGCGGCTGCCGGCCGAGTGGCGGGTACGTTGGGAAGGCGATGCCGTTCGCTGGGACGACGCGCCACTTCCCGAAGGCTTCGATGACGCGACGGACGTGCTGTCGGATTGGTCGATCAGCCCGGCGGCGGCCGAACGAGCGGAGACGACGGTTTTGCTTGTTCGAACCGCCCTGGCGCCGGCCCTACTGCGGGTTGCCGAGCTTCGAGGTTGGCGGCGATTCGATGGCAGCGTGCCGCATACGGCGTCGCGCGCCGCGCCGGCTGCAGAAGCGCATCCGGCCCGCCAGGTGGAAGGTCGGGCCGAGTCGACCGTCCGTCTCCTCACGCCCGCCGACCTCGATTCATTGTCCGTGGCCCCGCGAATCATGGCTCCGTTCGATCCGGTCGTGGCGGCCGAGATTCTCCGCGCCGCGCTACGTGACGGCGCCGTGGCCGCGGGCGCGGTCAACGGGGAGTGGCTGGTCGGCGTCGCGCTGGCGGCGCCCGCGTCGGCAGGTGGCGCGGCCGGAGTGGACGGAGTGGACGGAGTGGATCAGCTCGTGGCCCTGGGAGTGGCGCCGGAGTGGCGTCGACGCGGCGTGGCCACGGCCCTGCTGCGTGCCCTCGTCACCGAACAGGACCGCCGCGGCCGGGCGCTCGTCGCTCTCCACACGGCCGCGGAACGCGACCCCATAGACCCGCTGCCCCGGGCGGTGCGCCGGGGAGTGGCCGAGCGACTGGCACGGCACGCCGGCCTGACGGTCTCGGCGCCGCCACCAGAAGTTTCCGCCGTGGACCGGGATGCCCGCCTGGCGGTGCGCTACCCAGCACGGTGACCGCCAGTCAGCAGCTAGTTCGTTGACGCGGGCGTGCCCATGTGGGATCGTCGACGGACGGAGGTGCGACGATGTCAACTCGCGGGAGTCTCGGAGGCACCGGCCTACGGCGAGCCGTTTTCGGCGCGGCGACGGCTGGATTGGGAACCTGTGCGTTCGTCGTCCTAGCCTCATGGGGTGTTCGAAGCGGCGGACACTCTCCCGATTGGCCCCTTGGTGCCCTGCTCGGTGTCCTAGTCGGCATCCTGATCCTGACCGCCATCGGAGCGACCGCCGGTCTCGTATCCGGCCGCTTCCGTGATGCCCCGGCCTCGTGGACCGCGGCTGTGATCGGCTACGGGCTGGCATTCCAGATCAACTCCGCGATCGATCCCAGTTGGCCGACCGGGGACTCGGGTTTTGGGGGAGTTGCCCTGTACTCGTCTATCTTCCTGTTGCCAATTATCGTGGGCGGCCATCTGCTCGGAGCAAGGGCCGAGGCTGCGGCTGGCCGGACGAGGCGAGTCATGCTGGCAACGGCCGTGCTCGTCCTCCTCGCCGGCGCCACGGCCGGCACGGCCGTTGTCCTCAACAGCTCTCCGCAATCCGACGGATACCGCCCCGCCAGCACGGCCGATGTAGCCGCGGCCTTGGCCGTCTCGACCCTACCGGCCCAGGTCTTGGGTCTCGAGCTCAGCGACACTGCTACGTACGACTCGGGGCCGATGACCGGCCGCGCCTACTACGCCACCTGGGGCGACGGTTCCAAGCGCCAGATCCAGGTGGTGCTGAATACCGGCGTGCCCAGCTGCGGGTCGGAGAACGGGTTCACGGACCAAGGCGGGCAGGTCACGTTCCGGGTACTCGAGGGCGACTCGTGCCTGCAAGTATTTGCGCCCGACCTGCCGTCGTTGCGCGCCGCGGTGGCGGCGGTGCGCCCTGGGCTCACGGCCCAACTCGAGCGGGAGATCACGAACCCGACGACGCCGCAACCGAAGGCGCCTCCGACAGAGTAGGGCGCCGCGCCCGACTCTCCGTCCCTGCCGCCTCCGCTGCTGCGACGAGCGCTCCCGCCGCCCCCTGGGCGATCCAACACTAAGACGCCAACTATTCGTTTGGGGCCGGCCGGCCTACTCCTTCGGGACCAACGGCACGGCTGTCAAACAGTAAGGCACTCTACATTCGATCCATCGACTTGAACGACCCGAACTCCAAGAAAGAGGAGACAACGGGCCAGCAGCGGAAGGTGCAGGAATTACGATGGACAAGAAGGATCGCGGGATATTCATTCTGAGGGTAGGCCTCGGACTCGGCTTTGCGTTCGCCGGCCTCGAGAAGTTCCTCCGCCTTGCCGGCGGCGCGGCCTTCACATCGAAGGGCTTCCTCGGCTTTGGCACCAACGGTGCCTGGCTCGGCAGCGACCCGAAGGCAGTCATCAACCCGACCCACAGCTTCTGGGTTTCGATTGCCGGCAACTCGAGTCTGGTCTCGATCTTCGACACTCTCGTCGTCTTCGGTGAGATCGCAATCGGCATCGCGCTGATCCTCGGCCTGGCCACTCGGTTCGCCGGCGTTATGGGCGCGCTCCTCATGGCCCTGATCTTCGTGTCCGGTTGGAGCTTTGCCAATGGCCCGTTCAACGAGCCCTTTTACTACGCTCTGATCGCGATCGTCCTGGCCTACACCGGCGCCGGCGCTTATGCCCTCGACACCGTGGTCGCCAAGCTTCCGATCATGGAGAAGGTCCCGGTCGTCAAGTACGCCCTCGGATAACTTCCTCAGAACACCTCAGTGCGGGGAGTGTCCCGTCCCACTTCCTCCCTGCACCAAGAAACGGCGAGCCGCAAGGCTCGCCGTTTCTCTTTGTTTCGCGAAGATGATTGTCTCGAGGTCCGCGTGACTCCTGACTGACCGCGGACGAGCGGCCGGGCCGATTGCCGGCCCCATCTGGTGGTCTGGCAGCCGCGGTGCTTGGACTGGAGTTGCCTATTCTCTACTCGAGCCGTCCTAGCTTGCCGTTCCCGGTTTATCAGAACGGTGCGACGACGACCCGCCCGATCAGCACCACGGCTGCCACGACTCCGAAGAAGGCGCTGAAGCCAAGTTGCGGGATCTCGTGTCGTCGGGCGTGGAAAACGACCGCCAAACTCATGAGGACGGCCAAAGCGGCAGCCGCCAACACGGTCAGCGAAGGAATCGTGCCCATCCAGGCCGGCACGATCAAACCGATCGCGCCCAGGATCTCGAGTGCACCAATGACAATGGCCTGTCCCCGTGACAGCGTGCCGACCCACGGCAGCCGCCGCCGGGCATCGTCGTAGTTGACGGCCTGATCGAAGCCGGCCCCGAAAAAGGCCAGCGCCAGGAGCACCTGAACGACCCACAGGACATTGTTCAACTGAATCTCCATTGGCAGCGCCACGGGAGACGATAAACGGGTGATCGAACGTGGCGGTTGAGACTACCCATTCTGGGGGTGTCGGCCGTCTGAGAATCGCCTCGGACCGGCAGGCGCCGCGCCGTCGGTCAGGCGCCCAGGCCCAGGAAGGCCTTGACCCGGGCTCGCATCACTCGCCGGAGCGTCTCCGCAGTTCGTGCCGGTCTGCGATTCCAGTGGTCTCGCCAAAGGTTGACGACCGCGGCCGCGGTCCGAGTTGCACCTGGCCACGTGGCTGGCATAAGCCATCGGAACGCCTCAGGATGCCGCCACGCCCAAGGGACAACGGCCCACACGAAGACGAGGTAATCGATGCGGAGCGGCCGCTGAAACGAGAACAGGACCTCCAACTGGACGAGCGTTTGCGGCAGCGTCAGGGCCGTCAGCAGTAGTCCCAGGGCGAGCCAAATAAGGCCCCACAGGCGACCTCGCGGCGCCAGGAACGGCAGGAAGACGGCCGGCACCCACTTGACGGTAACCGCGACCATCCACAGCAGGCCCGTAATCGCCGGCCTCGAGAACTGGGCCCCAAACAGCAGCAGCGTCAGGGGCAAGTTGATGTTGCCAGTGTCGAGGTTTGCCGCCATGGGGAAGGCCAACAGAACCAGCAGGATGGCGGTTGTCATCGGCCGGCGCGCGTACGCCCAATGAACGCTCCACAACAGCCCGATAACCGTTGCGCCCCGCCAGAAGAACCAGGCCACATCCCAGGGCAGAACCGACCATGGCACAAAGAGGGGCAGCATCCACGGCGAGTACACGTACGGCATAAACGGGCCGGATGGGTGGTATGGGTCGCCACCGGTGAGCCACAGCCGGCCGGCGGCCCAGTAGGCTCGCGTATCGGCTCCGGCGGCCTCACCGCGTGATAAGAGGCCCGCCAGGACGACCCCGCCGACGCAACCCAGGATGACCATCATCATCAGCCGCCGCGGATCGTGGATTCGGTTTGCCTCGTGTCGGAGGGCTCGTCGGAAGACGCCTGCACGGCGACGAGTGGGCACGTCCACTTTGGCTGCCGCGGGGAGGCTGACCATGCGCCCGAAAGCGAGGTCCGAAAGGCGCGCCAGTCGGGACTCTCTAGTGGTGGCAGGGCGGCCGGTTGCCTCAGCCCGGACCTCAGGGCGCGTTGGCAAGCTCATCGGTGGCGAGACCCAGGCTTGATTGCAGCACCCATAGCTTCACAGATTTGAGGAACTGCGGCTGGCGGCATGGCGTCCGGCGACCTGGCGGATCCTGCCTGCACGGTCCTTTCCTCATCTACGTCAACCGGATGATGGGAGAACTGGCCACTCGATGCAAGTGGCGTATCGACACCCGGGGGCTGTCTTCGCTACCTGTGAGCCGTCGCCTTCGCGCGGGCGGCCTCTACCGGAGGCAGGTTTGGCCGCAGGTGTCACACAGTGTGTAGACGCCTCGGACGTTGCGCGCGAACCCGGCCGTGTGGAGCAGTCCGGCACAGCCTGGTGTGGTGCATTTCCAGACCCACCAGCGCGGCTCGCTGCCGGGCTCAAGCGATTCGGCCTTCACCTTCTCAGCCAGGCTCGGCTTGCGAGCGAGTGCCCCCGCGATGGCGGTCGCTCGCTCCTGCTCACTCTCGCTTGAGTACGGGTAGTTCTGGGCGATGTTGGATGCCAAAGCTGCACTCCGCGTTCCGCCGCGCTCGGCGCGTTCCGTCGCGCTCGCTCTGGGCGCCGGATCAAACCGGTGGCGGGGCGTTTGTGAGCGCGGCGAGCCACCGGTGGGCCGAGTATAGACCCGCCTGCCGCAGTACCTGAGGCGTCCTGAGGCCCGGACCGATCCGCATCGGACCACTCGCGTAGCCGGAGACGGCGCAAGGACACGCTTGTGCCGTTAGGCTATCGGCCAATGAATCGCTCCATCGGCTCCATGCTCCTCGCAACCTTCGTGCTGCGCGTCAGCACGTCCATCACCGGCGGGATGCTCGTCTACCTCGTCGACCACATGACCCGCAACCAGGGCACCGGTCCACGTGCAATATCGATACTGACCGGCGGGTTCTATGCCACGGAGCTGACCGGGGCAATCCTTTTCGGCGTGCTGGCCGATCGATACGGCCGCAAGGTCATCATGCTTCTGGGCCCGATCTTCGGCGGCGTGGCCGTAGCTATGACCGGCATGACGACTCATATGCCCGTCCTCTTTGTCACGCGCCTCCTCGAGGGCAGCTCCACGGCCGCGTCCATCCCCTCGACCCTGGGTTTCATCGCGGCTGAAACCGCGCACGATGAGAGGCTCCGCGGCCGAGTCGTCTCCCTCTTTGAACTCGTCTCGCTCGGCGGAATGCTGGCTGTGGGCCCGGCCCTCGCGGGCATTCTCTGGGACGCGTTCGGCCGGCCGGCATTCTTCCTCAACTGCGGCTTCTACGCCGTTGCCCTTGGCCTGTACGCGTACGGCGTTCACGAGGTGCCTCGCAATCGTCAGGCCGACCTCATGCCGGCAGCGGATACAGGCAAGTCCCCCTCGGGGGTTTCGCGCTACTTGCGGATGGCGATGAACCGCAAGGTTCTGCTGTTCGCGCCCACCTGGCTGGCCATCAACGCCATTCTTGGACTGTGGGCGCTACAGGCGCCACTCCTGCTCAAGGGCAACGTCCACGACCCCAGCCAGTTCCTGATGCAGGGCATCTCCGCCACGTCCATCGGTCTCGGCGAGGCCGTTCTGGCGGTAGTGTTCGGCGCCGGAATTCTGTTCTGGGGGCTCGTCTACGCCCGATTCCGGCGCACCACGATGTTGCTTCTTGGCGTCGGTGCCTTCGTCGTGATGACATTCGATATTCTGGCCATCAATCATTTCGGCGGCACCTCCGCGAGCGTGCTGGCCGGCCTTGGGGCCGTCGCCGTGCTCTCGCTCTTCGTCATGTCGGGTGCCACCCCGGCCGCGCTCGGCCTGTTGGCCGACGTCAGTGAGGGATTCGAGGCGGACCGCAGCGCGATCATGGGTCTCTATTCGGTTTTCCTCGGAGTCGGTCAGGTCGTTGGTGCCATCCTGGGCGGGTTGGCGGCATCCTGGAAGGGCATCGACGGGCTGATAGTTGCCACGGCCGGCTTGCTCGTAATCGGTATCATTGCGCTCTTGAACCTTCGGGCGCATGAAGGCGCCACGGTCGCTGGGACCGCCGCTCCCACGGTTCCTCAGCCTTCCATGTGATTTCTGCGGGAGGCGGCGGCCATGGGGTCGGCCAACCAGAGGGGCAGCAAATAGGAGTAGCGATGTCCGTCGCCATAATCACCGATTCCGGTTCTGACCTGACGCCCCAACAGCTGGCCGATACGGGCATCAAGCAGGTCCCGCTGACGGTTTCCTTCGGGCAGGAGAGCTACGTTTCGCCAGACCAGATGTCGCCCGAGGAGTTCTGGCGCCGTGTTAGCGTCCCGGGTTGCCCCTTCGCCCACACGGCGGCCCCGAGCGTCGGCCAGTTCAAGAAGGCTTTCGAAGACACCTTTGCCGAAGGCTACGACTCCATCGTCTGCGTCTGCCTTTCCGAAGGCCTGTCGGCAACGGTCAAGCACGCCGACATGGCCCGCGACATGCTGCCGGGCAAGAACATCCTGACCCTGGACTCCAAGTCGGCATCATTGGGCAGCGGCGCCTTGGCGCTGCGTGGGGCGGCTCTGGCGGCGGCCGGGATGACCGGGGCCGAGATCCACGCCCGCCTTCAGGCGATGCGCGACGTGACCGAGCTCTTCGTGGGCCTTGACACGCTCGACTTCCTGCGCAAGGGAGGCCGAATCGGCACGGCCAAGGCCGCGATCGGCGGCTTGCTCTCGATCAAGCCGATCATCACCATGAAAGAGAATCTGGTGTTGGTCATCGATCAGCCTCGGACGCGGTCCAAGGCTATGGATCGGGTCATTGAACTGATGACCGCCCGTCCCGTCTCCGAACTCCATGTGATGTACTCGCCGCCGGCAGACGCGGATGCTTTCCGTGAAATGGTGCTGGCCCGGCTACCGAAACCAGGCCCCAAGGTGATCACGACCCAAATTCTCGGGCCTGTCATCGGGGCTCACATCGGGCCCGGCGCCTACGGCGGCATCCTGGTCCACGAGATTTAGACAGTCGCTGGCCCGTCGCCCTCGTGGCCATTGATTCGTCTCAGCTGCGGCCGCTCCACCGTCGGAACGTTAGGCCAATCAGCCTGTGTGCCAATGACTTCATGATGTGGCGCATCTTGGCAGGAAGTCTATACTCGACCCCAAGTCGAACCTGCGGCGCCGCTTTTCGAGGTCAAACGGAAGGCCACCGCCACATTGTCGGGATCGTGGGGAGTGGCGGAGCCAGCCGAAGCACTCGGCTGTAGAGCAAGCCGCTCCCGCGCTGACGGTCACGGCTCTGGAGGGTATCCGGCCCATGGCAACCGAGCAGTTAGGTGCCGCGATCAACGCTTGGGATGTGGCCCAGCGTCAGTTCGATCTGGCGGCCGAGCGTCTCGACCTCTCCCCGGGACTTAGAAAGGTCCTGCGCGAGCCCAAACGCGAGTTGACGGTCCACTTCCCAGTGAAGATGGACGACGGCTCAGTCGAGGTCTTCACGGGCTATCGGGTCCAGCACAACCTGAGCCGCGGCCCGGCTAAGGGCGGCATCCGCTACCACCAGGACGTGACCCTCGATGAGGTCAAGGCCTTGGCCATGTGGATGACGTGGAAGTGCGCCGTCGTCGGTATTCCGTTCGGCGGTGGCAAGGGTGGCGTCATCGTCGACCCCAAGAAGCTCAGCCTGCGCGAGGTTGAGGGGCTGACCCGGCGGTTCGCGACCGAGATCAGCATCCTCATCGGCCCGGAGAAGGATATTCCGGCGCCGGACGTCAATACCAACTCCCAGACGATGGCCTGGATCATGGACACGTACTCGATGCATGTCGGGTACACGTCGCCAGCCGTCGTCACGGGCAAGCCGATATCGATCGGCGGCTCGGAAGGCCGCAATGAGGCCACCGCCCAGGGAGCGGTCTACACCCTTGTCGACGCCGCTCGACACCTCGGCATGGAAATCCCCAAGTGCCGCGTTGCCGTACAGGGCTTCGGTAACGCCGGCGCCATTGCCGCCCAGTTGCTGGCCGCCCAGGGCTGCAAGATCGTCGCCGTCAGCGACTCAACCGGCGCGATCTACCGGCCGGAAGGCTTCGACCCCAGCGCCATTCTGTCGTGGAAGCAGGAGCACCACTCGGTCACCGGCTTCCCGGGCACGAAAGACATCAGCAACGCCGAACTGCTGGAACTCGACTGCGACATCCTCATTCCTGCCGCTCTCGAGAATCAGATCACAGCCCGAAACGCCGGCCGGATCCAGGCTCGACTGATCGGCGAGGCCGCCAACGGCCCCACGACTCCTGAGGCGGACGAGATCCTCTACAAGAACGGCAAGTTCGTCATCCCGGACATCCTCTGCAACGCCGGCGGTGTCACCGTCAGCTACTTCGAGTGGGTCCAGGACCTGGAGCGCGACTTCTGGAACATCGACCAGGTCAACGAGAAGCTTCGGCGGATCATGACCAGGGCTTTCGCGAGCACGCTCGAGATGAGCCTCAAGGAGAAGGTGAACATGCGGACCGCGGCGTACCTGCTGGCCGTCCAGCGCGTCGCCGACGCGGCCTCAGTCCGAGGCATTTACCCGTAACCTCGTAACACGAAATCTCTCTAACGGCCCCGACGTCACCCTCTCGTCGGGGCCGTTTCTCGTCTGGCCGGCCGCCCGAATGAGGGCCCGGTTCCTCAATGACGCCCACAGCAACACTAGGTACCCCGTAGGTCCTCCGCTGTGCCTGGATGTCCGGGCGGACGGCGATTCCACGAAGGAGAAACGCTCAGATCCGACGCAGGCCGCCCGGCCGATCCAGCCCCCGAACAGCAGTGGCTGCTTAGCGCTTTCCTGGGCGTCGATGAG
>JAYUDR010000007.1:0-2811 GCA_043739665.1 Chloroflexota bacterium | reverse complement strand
CCGCGGTGACATACTTAACGGCTGAAAGAGCCGATAACTGGAGGCAACATGACTCGGATCGCGCAGCTCGGCCGGATCGGGCAGAGCGTCTGGCTGGACAACATCACGCGTGACCTGCTGGACAGCGGGAAACTGGAGCGGTACATCACGGAGCTGTCCGTAACCGGCCTGACGTCCAACCCATCCATCTACGACAAGGCCATAGGCGGCTCCGACGCCTACGACGAGCAGATTCGACAACTGGCGGCGAGTGGCGCCGATACCGAGGCCATCTTCTTCCAACTCGCCATCGACGATCTGCGCCGTGCCGCCGATATGTTCCTGCCCGTCTACCGACGGACGAACGGCGTAGATGGCTTCGTCTCACTCGAAGTGTCGCCGCTCCTGGCCAACGATGCCGCGACGACGACAAGCGAAGCGGCCCGGTTGCACGCCCTGGCCGGCCGGCCAAACTTCTTCATCAAGATCCCCGGCACTACCGCTGGTCTCAAGGCGATCGAAGCGACGATTTTCGACGGCGTCCCGGTGAACGTAACGCTGCTCTTCTCCGCCGACCAGTATCTGGCGGCTGCTGAGGCCTACACCAAGGCCATCGAGCGTCGCGTCGAAGCCGGGCTGGACCCGTACGTCCCGTCGGTGGCGTCGGTGTTCGTCAGCCGTTGGGATGGCCCACTCGCGGGCGAGCTACCGGCCGATCTCCACCTCAAGCTGGGCATCGCGATGTCGCACCGGACATACGGCGCCTACCGCGCGCTCCTCGAGAGCGATCGATGGCAGCGGCTGCTGAACGAGGGCGCCCGACCGCAGCGGCTGCTGTGGGCGAGCACCGGCACCAAGGACAAGACCGCCTCCGACGTCCTGTATGTCGAGGCGCTGGCGGCTCCGCTTACCGTCGACACGATGCCGGAGGAGACGCTGCTCGCCTTTGCCAACCATGGATCGGTTGCGCCCGAGATTGGGGCCAGACCCGCCACGCTCGCCGGGACGCTCGCGGCCGGAGTTGAGAGCAGCAACGAGGATCTGATCGCGCGATTCAAAGCCGAGGGCGTCGACGTCGACAATCTCGGCCGCCTCCTCCAGGAGCAGGGCGTGACGTCCTTTGCGGCCGCATGGCAATCGCTGCTGACTCGGATCAAGGACAAGGCAGCGGCGCCTGTCGCGCGCTGATCTCGGGCGGCTACGGCAGGTATATCTCGGCTGAGGCGAGGATCCACCCAGAGCGGGGGCCGGAGTCCGGCATCGCTTTCTGGTCCAACTTGCCTGGAGTGAAAGTTGGCCATCCGGTCGTGGCCTTGCAGCGGGTCGTGAAGCGGGGCCTGAGCGCCACGGAGCAGCAGCCACGCTCAGACGCAGGCTTGATGAGCGGTCCATGACCGGTCCGGGGCCGCTGGGAGCGATCTGACCCGACCATTCGGCCTCTTGTCTGCTCCAACTTTCATGTGGGGCAAGTCTGACAGGATGCCACGGGTCACGGCCATGGCGGGACTCGCCGCCCCTGCCGCGAGTGGCTGAACATGGCGACTTGCGCACGCTCGGGCGGCGCGGAGCGCCGGCCACCGCAGGGAGCGCTGGCTCCTACGCTCGTGAATGACAAACAGCCAGGCCGTAGAGCCTGGCTGTTTGCCGAACCTAGAGGGAAGCCGCTCAACCGGACCCGGATGGCCCTGGGCGTCCCGGGAAGCGGCGTTGGGCCTGCGTCGTTACTTGGCGATCGGTGCGCTACCGCGGAGCGGGGCTTTGCGCGTGAATTTCTTGGGCAGGGTCTCGGTACCGACGAGGGTTTCGTTGTCCTCGCCGCGGATGAAGGCCTCGAGGCGGTTGAAGGCGATATCGTCGTGGATCTGCATCGGCGGGCTCTTCATGAAGTAGCTGGACGGGGCCACGAGGGTCCCCTTGAGGCCCCGATCGAGGCCCAGCCGCAGGCAGCGGATCGCGTCGATGACGACGCCGGCGCTGTTGGGGCTGTCCCAGACTTCGAGCTTGAGCTCGCACTTGAGCGGCACGTCGCCGAACGTCGTGCCCTCCATGACGATGTAGCAGTACTTGCGATCGAGCAGCCACGGCACGTGGTCGCTCGGGCCGACGTGGATATTGTCCGGGTCGATGTCGTAGTCGAGCATCGAAGTGACCGCGTTCGTCTTGGAGATTTTCTTGGACTCCAAGCGCTCGCGCTCGAGCATGTTGAGGAAGTCGGTGTTGCCGCCGAAGTTGAGCTGGTAGGTTCGATCCAGGCGGACGCCGCGATCCATGAACAGGCGGGTCATGACGCGATGGGTGATAGTCGCGCCGACCTGGCTCTTGATGTCGTCACCGATGATCGGCAGGCCCTTCTCGGCGAAGCGGCGCTGCCAGTACGGCTCGCGGCCGATGAAGACGGGGATGCAGTTGACGAAGGCCACGCCGGCCTGCAGAGCCTGCTCCACGTACCACTTGGTCGCTTCCTCGGACCCGACCGGGAGGTACGACACGACGACGTCGACCTTGCGCTCCTTGAGGATACCTACGACATCGGCCGTGGGTCCGGGCGCCTTCTCGATGATCTGAGAAAGGTACTTGCCTAGACCGTCATGGGTCATGCCGCGCTCGACCTTGACGCCGATGTTCGGTACCTTGTGGAAGACGATCGTGTTATTCGGCTTGGTGTAGATCGCTTCGGAAAGGTCCTTGCCGACCTTGTTCTTGTCGATGTCAAAGGCGGCTACGAACTCGATATCCCGGACGTGGTAGCCGCCCAGATTGACGTGCATCAGGCCCGGGATGAAGTCATCCTCGGCCGCGTTCTCGTAGTAGTAGCGGCCCTGAACCAGGCTG
>JAYUDR010000006.1:0-2812 GCA_043739665.1 Chloroflexota bacterium | reverse complement strand
CGGACGGCCGAACGCTCGGCTCGCCC
This sequence comes from Chloroflexota bacterium, assembly GCA_043739665.1. Taxonomy (GTDB): domain Bacteria; phylum Chloroflexota; class Limnocylindria; order Limnocylindrales; family CSP1-4; genus Fen-1039. The sequence goes on along the minus strand of JAYUDR010000006.1, from coordinate 2,786 downwards.
CCGATCGAGTCAATTCGAGCTGCCATCGACTCCCACCGCCGCGGTCGGCTCGAAGAGTTCCAGCGCGATGAGGCGGCCAAGGTGGCCGAGTTCGCCCGAGCGGCCGACGCGGCCGACCCGGCCGACCCGGCCCGATCGTCCCCGGCCAACGAAGCATCGTCGGCCGATGCCGCCCAGCTCGCCCGCGAGGACGAGGCAGCCGAATCCTCAGCCGAGTCCGAAGGGATGCCGCCACAGGCCTGAAGGATGGATTTCGCTGAGAGCCTGCGAGTTCTACCGACTCGGACGATGCGGTCCGTGCTGATATCGCTGTCACACCGGCGGTTCCTTGCTCGAACCGCTGTCCGCAGCTCGCTGGCGCGGTCCGTCGTGGCGCGCTTCGTCGCCGGGGAGACGCTTCAGGCCGCGCTGCCGGCGATCGCCGAACTACAGCGCGCGGGGCTCCGGACCACCGTGGACGTGCTGGGCGAATCCGCAACCTCCGTCGATCAGGCCGCGGCTGCCGTGGACCGGTACCTGGTCACAATTGCCGCTCTATCCGAGCGCGGCCTGGACGTCAACGTCAGCCTCAAGTTGACCCAGATGGGCCTGGGGATAGACGCCGCGACTTGTCTGGCCAACGTAATGCGGGTCCTCGAGGCGCTCCGAGCCGTGGACGGTTTCGTCCGTTTCGACATGGAGGACCACACCAGGACCGACGCCACGCTCGAGATCTGGCGGGCGGCTCACGAGGTCTACCCAAAGGTCGGGGTCGTCATCCAGGCGGCGCTGCGCCGAAGCTCCGCGGACGTGGACGCGATAATCGCCGCCGGTGGCCGGGTCCGGCTGTGCAAGGGCGCCTATGACGAATCGGGCAGCATCGCCTATCGAACCAGATCCGCGCTCGATGCCAACTACGCCCGCCTCATGGAGCGGCTGCTGCTCGCGGACGTCCATCCCGCCCTGGCCACCCACGACCCGAGGCTCATCGCCAAAGCCATCGCGATCACCGAGCGCGAGGGGATCGAGCGCGACCGGTTCGAATTCCAGATGCTCTACGGCGTGCGTCGCGATCTGCAGCGGACGCTGATCAACCGCGGCTACACGGTCCGGATCTACGTCCCGTACGGCGGGGAGTGGTATCCGTACTTCATGCGCCGCCTTGCCGAGCGCCCCGCGAACGTGGCTTTCATGCTGAGGGCGATCTTCAAGCGATGAAGGTGGCGTAGGAGTCAGGCTCTGGCGCTGGCCTCGGCGTCCAGCGCAGCGGCCAGCTGCTGGCAGTGCTCCTCGATGTGGTCGGCCAGCATGACGTCCACGATTTGCCGGACGGTCATCTCGCCCCGCTCCCTGTGCAGACCGCGTCGGGCGGCCTGGCGCTCGTCGAGTTCGAGCAGACGCCGGAGGACCCGCTCGAGCGAATTGTCCAGGCGCGCGTAAAGCTCGAACATCGGCAGGGTTCGATCTCGATCGACTGTGAGCATCCGGACCAGGTCGGCCTGCGTCCGCCCGAATGGCACCGGCTCGATTGGGCCGGCAATGACGCGCTCGATCTCGCCCAGCCAGTAGGGGAGCATCTCGACTGTGTGTGCTAGAACCTCGCGGGCGACCCACTCACGGCGGCGGGGCAGATCGTCTGGTGGAGGCAGGCTCCGGTCAATTCGGGTGCGCATCCGGACCAGGTTGTCGCGCGCGGTGCGCATCCGTTCGACCTGGGCATGCAGGGTCGCCATGTGCTGAGTGTTTCTCCCGTGGCGGGCCGTGCTGTGTCGCTGGCCCGTCTGCTGAACCGTAGTTTACGGCTCTTCAAGGATGATCGGCCGCGCTTCAGCCGGAGTGGCGAACTGGGCCAGCAGGACGCCGGCTATGACGATAGCCGCGCCGACGCCTCGGATTGGCGAGAAGGCCTCGTTGAGGAAGGTGACGCCGAGCAGGATTACCACGATCGGCTCCACGGTGGCCATGAGTGAGGCCTGGGCCGCGCCAATCCTCGCCGCGGAGGCGTAGAAGGCCTGGATCGCGATTGCGGCGGCGAAGATGCCGATTCCGGCCAGGCCGGGCCACGCGGCGGCGGGCACATCGGAAGGCAGGGCGGGAGTGCGCGTCACGAGACACAGCAGAATCGTCACCATCCAGGTGCCGGTCATCATCACCGCGCCGGCGACAGGTGGTGGTACCTCGGCGCCCTTGCCTCGTGATCGCATGTCGGCGGTCTGGCCAGGCCGCTCGCCGGCCATCCAGGCCGTCAGCACGATGTAGATCGCGTAAGCGAAGGGCGAGAGCAGGGCCAGAACGATGCCGCTCTGGTCCGTCTGAGACTTGATGGCCCCGACGGTGAGGGCGGTGCCAAGCAGGACGATCGCGAGCGATGCCCAGGCCAGCCTGCCCTCAAACTTGTAGCCGAGGCGCAGCGAAAGCACCGCGACAAGGGCCGGGTAGGCGCTCATCAGCAGAGCGACGAGCGAAATATCCATCTTCTCGATGGCCGCGTAGTAGACGCTGGCGTTGACTACAAAGAAGGCGCCGGTCAGCAACAGGCGGGCGACGACTCGGCGGTCGAGGTCCTTGAGGGCGGCTCGAGCGCGAGGCTGCACCAGGAGCCAGACCCAGCTTACCGCCGTGGCGAACATGAAGCGCCACATGAGCATCGCAACCCAGCCCACGCCGGCCGGGAATACGTAGCCCTTGAAGAAGAGCGGTCCGGTGCCGTAGGCGGCCCCTGCCAGGGCGCCCAGGCCGATGCCAACAATTCGGCGGCGATCCATCCCGGAAGGCTATCAGGAGTCCGCGAGGTACTGTTTTGTACC
>JAYUDR010000005.1:0-7346 GCA_043739665.1 Chloroflexota bacterium | reverse complement strand
GTCACCTGGGTGGCGAGCGGTGGGGGCGGCATGCACGAAACGAGCGACGGCGGCAAAACCTGGACGTCCGTCACTGCCACGGGCCTGCCGAACGGCATCGGGTCGCTACACCTGACCGGCCCGAGCAGTGCCACAGCGGTGGTCGTCGATAGCGGCTGCGCCGGCTTCAAGACCGACTGCTGGTACCGCAATTACCTCGTCGCCACGACCGACGGTGGCCGAACCTGGACCCACCTCTAGATTACGCGGGGCTTCAGACCGCAGGGAGCGTCGCGTGACAGCCCGGCAAGCCAGCCCACCGCCAGGCTTGGGTTGGCCCGCCGCTGTTCGATCTTATGAGTCAGGCGGGATTGTCGCTGCGCGAGGTCGACCAATAAGGGCGGATTCTGAGAACCTATTGAGCCGTCCCTTCGTCTATAGACACAGGACCGCAATCTGCGGCCGGCCCGAGAGCCTCAGGGCTGCGAAACTGTTTGAGATGGCGGAGTCCCTTTGATGACGGCACCCTACGGGTCGGATCCGGCAGACGTGGCATTTGCCGCGTTGAGCGACGCCGCCCTGAGACGTGGATACGGCCTGGCGGTCTATCTCCTTGGCGACTCGTTGGAAGCGGAAGACGCGACTCAGGAAGCGTTGGCTCGGGCCTGGCGGGCGCGGCGCTCGCTGCGCGAGCCTGCTGCCTTCGACGCCTGGCTGGACCGGATCCTGGTCAACGTTTGCCGCGACCGTTTGCGACGAAGACGAGGCATACGGATAGTCGACCTGGAGCTTGGCCAGGAGATGGAAGGGCGGGATCCATTCCGCGACTTCCTCGCCCACGACGAACTCAGTACCGTTCTCGACGCGCTCACGCCAGACCAGCGGGTTGTGGTCGTGCTGCGGTTCTGGCGCGACCTCTCCCTGGAGCAGATCTCCGAACGGCTTGGTTGGCCACTCGGCACGGTCAAGTCCCGACTGCATCACGCGATGGCCGCCATGAGGGACCAGCTTGAACGCGACTCAAAGCACGCGCTTCGCGAGGTGGTTCGATGAACGACAGCGATATGGAGAAGTGGCTCGCAGAGCGTTTCCGGGCCGCCCCCCATCCCGAGCCCTCCGAAAGACTCCAGCAGGCGGTCGACGCCGACCGGATTGGGGCGAGCGTCTCACGAGGATCGATCGGTCCGAGCCGAGCCTTGGGGCTGTTCGGTCGGCGCCCGCTCTTGGCGGGACTCGTCGGTCTGGCCGCGACGGCGGTCCTCGCGGCCGGCTTGCTTGCAGTCGTCGCGAACCGGCCGACACAGACGCCTGCGGCGCCGGGCGGCGCGATCGAGTGGCAACCCTCCACTCAAGTGTCTGGGTTTACGTTCGCTCTGGGACCGTACCTGGCTTCGGCCGGAGGGCGCCTCTACCTGGTTGGCAGCATTGCTGTCATGGGCGGCAGCTCCGCGACGGAGGTCTGGTCTTCTGCCGATGGCGCGAGGTGGCAACGAGTCGCGGAGTCGGGGGCGTTCGACAAGTCCGGATCCGGAGTCGCCGCGGCTGGAATATCCGACGACGGCAACGGCGGTCTGGTTGTGGTCGGGTCGATCGGAAGCACGGCGCCGATGGCATGGCACTCACCGGACGGTCGGACGTGGACGCAGGCTGATGTCGGAGCAGCAGGCTCGGGCGAGTTGAAGCGTGTCGCTGCCCGACCTGGCGCCATCGTTGCCTTTGGAGACTGGATGGCGCCCGTCAGCGTTGGCGGCACCGCGAACGGCCAGAGGGCCAACCAGCTGGGCGTATGGTTCTCCGCCAACGGCAACACGTGGGGCCAGGTCGTCCTGCCGGATTCCGTAGGCTACACACCATCCGCGCTGACGGCCTGGAAGGGCGGTTTTGCGGCGGTCGCCCAGAAGGGCACCGGCGCGTTGGTTTCCTCAATTTGGACATCGACCGACGGACGAACCTGGGAGAAGACGTCATCGGACCTCGTCGGCTTTGGGGCGACCGCGATGGCCGCCCTCGGCGATCGAGTCGTGGCCGTTGGTTCGAGACTCGACCAGTCGGTCAAACTCGGCCTGTTCCCAGCCTCGTGGTCGTCCGCTGACGGTCGGACGTGGACCGAATCGAGTGTATTCACGCGAGATCCGGCCGTTATGTTCGACGACGTAACGGCGGTCGGTGGGACCCTCGTAGCCATTGGATCGAGCCACATGATTTCTCCCGAGTCTGCTGGCGACATGACTACGCCGCCGCCGACGCCGTCGGAGAGCGTCTGGACTTCCACGGACGGAACGGCATGGCGCCTGCTCGCCGAGGTCACTTCTCCAAAATTCGGTTTCTACCTCAACACCCACATCACCAGCCTTGGCGGCCGGGTTGTGGTTGCCACGCAGAGTGCCGGCGCAGTGGAAGTCTTCCTCGGTGACCTGGTCCCGTGACGTCGGCCCCGTAGCGCTAAGGCTTCCATCCCATCCGATTGCGAGGCCTTGCGGCGGATGTCAGAACTCGGGCGCTCGGTCGGCGATGCGTTCCTCGTAGGCTGTCACCAGGTCGAAAAGCTCGGGCGCTGCAAACTGTCGGTCGTAGCTCCCTTCGCTTATCTGCCGGAGCACACCAGCCTCATCGAGGGACTTAAGCCCCAGAAGGGCCTGCTGCTGACTCGTCCCGATCACGGCGCGGATAGCCGGGACAGACACGATCGGCTGGGCCGGTAGAAGGGCGATGAGCTTGGCTGCCGCAGAACCGGCGCGGGGTCGGCCAGCCCGTTGCATCCATTCCCTCAAGGCCACCCCGCGTCCGCTGGCGTTCGTCCTCCCGACAGGCGTGCCGGCCCGCATCCTATACTTCGCGACCATGGCCCCAAGCACTACGCTGCATGGTCGGCACGCCCCCTGGAAGCGACTTTCGCGGGGCGACGCCCTGTTCGTATTCGCGGTTCTCGGGGCGTATCTCGTCGCGACCTTGCTGGCGATCCAGTGGCGGCATTTCTTTCCCGACCGGATGATGATGATCGCCGAAGGGGCGCTCAGCGGACACCTCGACTCGAACGCCTTGAAGGGCACGATCGACACTGTGGAGATCGGCGGCCGTTACTACCTCGCCATCGGCCCTCTGCAGCTCCTCGCCTACATCCCTTTCGCCGCCGTACCCGATCTGCGGCTTGTCGGCGGCTATGCGACCGGGCTCCTGTTCGGCATTCCGGCAGCTTGGCTGGCACTGCCGCTGGCACGTGCCTACGGCGCTCGTGGAGCCGTTGCGTACTGGATCGCCGCGTTCACCGCCTTCGGGACGTTGCTGTTCTGGGCGTCCGTCTTTGGCAACTTCTACAACCTGGCCCACGCCGAGTCGTTCCTGGCGCTGACGCTCTTCCTGATCGAGTGGGCCGGCAAGCGACGACCGGTTCTGCTGGGTGTGTGCCTCGGCGTAGCTTTCCTGGCCCGCCCCACGACTATCCTGGCGGCCATTCCATTCGGTCTTTACCTGGTTTGGACTCGGCGAGGTGAGCTTCGAGCAATGGCCCGCGGCGCCTTAGCCTTCGGGCTACCAATAGCCGGGGCGATCGGGTTCTACGGCTGGTTCAACTGGGTTCGCTTCGCCTCTCCATTCGAGACCGGCTATGCGATCTCGCTCGTGACCCAGAGCCTCCAGGAACGCCGGGCGCAGGGTCTCTTCTCGGTAGTGCAGGTCCCAGAAAACGTCAGGCTGGCGCTCCTGGCGCTTCCGGACCAGATACGTCCATTCCCATTCTTCTCGGCCAGCCCCTACGGGATGTCGATGGCGCTTGTCTCGCCGGCGCTGGTTACCTCCCTGTGGGCCGGCTTTCGGGATCGCACGGCCCGCCTCCTGTGGATCGCCACCGTCCTTGTGGCCGTGCCTGTGTTCCTGTACTACGGCGGCGGCTTCGTCCAATACGGCTTCCGATACTCGCTGGACTTCACGCCCTTCCTTGTCGCCCTTATGGCGATTGGGTCGCAGCGCTGGATAGGTTGGCCCGAGAGGTTCTTTGTCCTGGCCAGCATCGGGTCGGTCATTGTCGGTATCTGCTGGTACGGCGGGGTCTAGATCCAGGAGAGCCTTGCCGCCCGGCCGCGCCGCGTCAGGTGCTGGCGGCGTCGGTGCTGGCGGCGTCGCTGGGTTCCACCAGGACGTTGGTCGGCGGATTCACCGAGTTAGCCGAATCGTTGATGTGCGTCACATCGAAGCTGAACCCGAAGCCGCCTGAGTTGCCCGACATGCTGCCAACAGATCCCGAATACCCGAAGCTACCGCTGACCGGGTAGTTGCCGGCCTTGGCGATCCAGAGATCGGCCGTGAACTGCCCCGAACCCCCGCTGACGCTCGAATACAGACCGCTTAGGGACGAGTCGCCCTTGTAACGGACGCACTGGACGCCGTTCTTGAGCTCCTCACCGGCCGTCTTGAAGCTGACCGCGTTCTTGTCGAACCAGGTCGCGTATCCCGTGTCGAGCCTGAGGTTCGTCAGGTCGACGCTCGAGACGTCCGTTGTCGCCCAAGTCTTGCCCGCGTCGATCGAAGTCCAGTCTTTGTCGCCGACGACGATGAATTGGACCGCGCCCGGGTCGTTGATCCGGTAGGACTTGGTCCCCTTGTTGATGACCGTGCCGGTTACCCACGGCACAGAGCTGGCCACTGCCGTGCTGGCCGAGGAGGCGGGCGTGAGGGTCCAGCTGAACTGATAGCTGTCGAGCTTGTCGAGACCGGCCGACAAACCCGGGGCGAGCGAATTGGCGCTACCGGCGGTACTGCTGCCAGTGGGACCGCTGCCGGCCGTGCCCGACGGATTCGGCGTCAACGACGAGCTGCCGCAGGCCACAGCCACGAGCGCGAATGCCAGTCCGACCGCGACGAGCCTGCGACTGGGCGCCCTGCAATCGACTATCACGACGTCCGCTAAGCGCCCAACACGTTCTGGGGCGCTGTCACCTTGTTGGACGCGTCGTTTATGTTCGAAAGGTCGAAGGTGGTCTGGTAGGGAATGGTGCCGTCCTTGGCCGTGGCGAGGATGGCGATGCTGACGGGATACCCGCCTTCCTTGGCGATCCAGAGGTCGGCGCTCCAGGTGGCGCCCCTGACCCCGGAGACAGAGCCCAATTCGGCCAGGGCCGACGCGCCGGCCTGGTAGTGATCGGAGGCGACGCCGTTCTTCGTATCGGAACCGACGTTGCTGTAGCCGCTCACCCGGAGCTTGGAGTAGACCTCGGCCGGGGTGAACGGGTCGCTGATGCTAGTGGTGTCGGCCGCAATCTTCGAAAAGGCGCCGCCGTTGCCGACGTCCATATAGTCGAAACCATCAACGAAGATAACGTGCAGCCCTGTCGTGGTGACTTCAGCCGCCTTGGCGGGCTTGAGGATGACCGTGCCGCTGAAGGTCACAGAGCCGTTGGCAGAGGTCGAAGACGCATTGCCGGCTATATCGGCCAGCTTGTTGACACTGTCGGTGCCAGCCTGAGTCATGTGGAACTTGTAGCTGGTCAAACTCGCCAGGGCGTCGGCCGCACCCGCGAGGATAGGGCCGCCATTGCCGATTGGACTGCTTGTCGCGGCCGGTTGACTGGCGCTGGGGGTGGGCGCCTCGGTGGCAGAGGGGACGGCCGTCGGGGTAGTGCCGCCGCAGGCCGACACGATCACGGCCACCACGGCCGTAAGAATCAAGAGGCCACGGCCATGCCGCTGTGCAACCCCGAACATGCGACCTCCACTGGTTCCATCGGAACCGGCTGCGTATAGACGGTTTGGTGATCCCACCGCCCAGGCTCAAACCAACGCGAGCATCACGTTCAAGGTATCACGACGCCGAGCCGCGGCCCCGCCGATCCCGACATCAGGGCTTAACGATGGTGGGGCCCCGAAACGATGTTGGGGCCCCGACCGGCGGCCGAGACCCCAACGAAAAGCCTGATTTGGCGAGGCCTACCCCGTGACGTTGGTGGGGGCGGTCACCTTGAGGGAGGGGTCGTTGATGTTGCTGATATCGAATGTCATCTCGAAGGCGACGGTGCCATCGCTCGTCTTGGCGAAGATGGCCGAGCCGACCGGGTAGCCGCCGCCCGTGGCGATCCAGATGTCACCCGTCCAGGCCGCGTTCGCGGGGACGCCCATCGACGATCCCATGCTGGTGAAGGCCGAAGGCTTGGCCTGGTAGTGGTCGGTGTCCACGCCATTCTTCTTCTCCGACCCAACCTTGCTGTAGTCCGATATGGAGCCGAAGGCGGAGAACATTGACGACGGCGAGAAGGAGTCGGCCGTGCTGGTACCCGAGGACGGGGACTTGAAGAAGCCGCCCATGCCCAGATCCGTGTAGTCGAAGCCACCAACGGAGATCGTGTGCATGGTGAGGATCATGACGTCGGAGGCCTTCTCCGGCTTCACCGTAACTGTGCCATTGATGGTGAAGGCAGCGTTTCCGGTTGCGGCCGCGCCACCCAGCATCGAAAACATGCTGCTGTAAGGGCCGCCCGCGATGGTCATGCTGAACTTGTAGCTGTTGATGCTCGCAAACGCAGCCTGGGCGCCGGTCAGGGCGTCGCCGCCGCCGCCGGGGGCGACGGGGACCACCGGGTTGTTGCCGCCGCCGCCTGGCGCGTTGCTGACAGCCGGGTTGTTGCCGCCCGGCGCCGTGGTGCCGGAGCTACTCCCGCATGCGGAAAGTGCGATCGCCATGATCGAGAGCACGACCAGCAAGCCGAAGGCCTGCTTCCTGACAAATCTGGACATCCAAACCTCCCATGAAACCGGCAGCGGGTGGCGGATTCGGTGCGATGCGCCCGATCCTGGGGAACGCCGGCGTCGCGACCAAGTTATCACGGCCAACGCCGCCTGCCCATACGGGCAGGTGAAATCAGCCGATAGGGTCGACGCGGCGCGGGGCCACATGTCGCGCGCCGCGGACCAAATGGCGGGGTCGCGCATGCCGCCCTTGACGGCCGCCCGCGGCGACAGGCATGATTTGCGTATGAACTCGCACCGCTTCGCCTGCTTCTGTCCCCGGCGGCCCCGCCGCAGGAGGTAGCCGGCTGCTTCGAGTTCCCAACAGTGAACTCGCCGAGTCGCTTCAGGGGCCGCGTTCCTAGCCAGGACCGCGGTCTTTTTGTTTCCTCCCGCCGGCCACGCCGCCCTAATAATGCGGAGCACGCGCTAGCTAGCCAACAACTCCCGAGGCACCCATGGTTCTCCCTCTCAGATCCATCACGACCGCCAAATCTCCGAAACCACCGAGCGACCCGCTCGACGGGCTGGCATCGCGGCTTCATGGCGTCCTGGCCAACGAGCGTGGCGCGCACCTGGCCAAGGCCCGCGTCGCCGTCTGGTTACGGGTCCTGCTCGACATCCTCTTCCCGCAGACCGCGGAGCAGTCCTAC
>JAYUDR010000004.1:0-17194 GCA_043739665.1 Chloroflexota bacterium | reverse complement strand
TGACCATCGAAGCCGAGGAAGTCGGTGGCGAAGTGACCGTGTCGGTTTCGGACACCGGTTTCGGCATTCCGGCCGATGAGATTGAGAGCGTCTTCGATGAGTTCCATCGCTCACCCGAAGCGATTCGCCAGGGGCTGGGGGGAATGGGGCTCGGCCTTGCGATTGCCCGTCAACTCGTCCAGCGACACGGAGGCTCCATCGGCGTACGGTCGCCCGGCCCGACCGGAATCGGAACAACGTTCTGGTTTACGTTGCCCACCGTGGCGCCCGACGGTCTGGGCGTCGAAGTACGCGACGGAGGCCCGGACGTCCTCCTCGTCGCGGCGGCAGGGACGTCGGAGAGCTGGTTGGCTGAGAATCTGTGCGAGCGAGGTTTCGCGGTTCGCGTCGCGCATGTTGATCCTGCCCAGGACTGGTCCGGGGTCCTGGGGCCTCACCTGCCCTCGGCCGTGATCCTGGACGACACAGTGGCCGGGGGCCGTGGCTGGGAGTTCGTAAGGGTCAACGCCCGCGGCAGCGAGCTGCAGAGGATCCCGGTTCTTGCGTGTCGGCTGGACCCAGCGGGAGATCGTGGCGGATTCCTGGATTTGACTTATCTCCTCAAGCCGCTCCTGGCCGCCGAGCTGGCCGATGAACTCGGGCGCCGGAACCTCCCTACGCCCGGCTCGGCGAAGGTCCCGGTCATCCTGGCCGTGGACGACGACCCAGGAATGCTCGAGATGCACGCCAGCGTGATTCGCTCTGCTGGGGCGCGGCCGCTGAGGGCGAGCGGTGGCCGCGAGGCGATGGCCATCATGGCGGAGTCCAGGCCCGACCTGGTACTGCTCGACCTGGCCATGCCCGGGATGGATGGCTTCGAGGTCCTGGAGGCGATGGCGGCTAACGAGGTCACGCGGGACATACCGGTGATCGTGGTCACCGGCCGAGACATGCCAGAAGATGAACTCGACCGGCTTAACGGCCATGTGGCCACGATTCTCGGCAAGGGCATCTTTACGTCTCAGGAAATTGCCCGGCGGATCGAGGCGGTCCTGTCGAGCGCACCGTCTCTGGGGGCGGCCACGCAGCGCCTCGTTCGCCGGGCCACCGCCTACATCGAGGCGCAGTATGCCGAGCCGATCGGTCGCGACGACATCGCCCGCCACGTAGCGATAACCCCCGACTACCTGACCGACTGTTTCCGTCAGGAACTCGGCATCACGCCCATTACCTTCCTCACACGCTATCGGATCCGGCGGGCCAGGGAGATGCTGGAGACCACCGATCTGTTGGTTACGGAGGTCGCCATGGCCACCGGGTTCTCGGCCGTGTCGCACTTCACCAGGACGTTCCATCGAGAAGTCGGGATATCGCCGCGCGCATACCGCCGGCGGCGCTGCCCTTAGCCCGTCCGGGCTGGCCCGGTTGTGACAAAGACCGGCCGGCTCCTGCGAACGCCTGAAGCGACCCGGAATCAGTCAACAACATCCCGCCTTGGGGCAAGACCTACGCCGTGGTCCCCTCGGACAATGCGGTGGCGTTACGATGACGGATCGTTGTGTGATAAGTCCGCCACGTCCGCGCTGGAGGTTGGGATGATTGGTCGATTCGTGCAGCATGGAGTTCTGGCGCGAGGCCTGACGGCCCTCGCCATACTTTCCGTGGCCGGCTGCGGTGGCGCTGCTGCCACCGCCTCGCCAGCGGCGCCCGCCGCCAGCGTGACCCCAGCGCCGACCCTCACAATCACGGCCCCGCCAAACGCCGAACAGGTCACGTTCTGGTCGTGGGTCCCTGACATCAACAAGCAGGTTGACGCATTCAACGCCAGCCACTCCGACGTCTTCGTCAACTTTGTGAACAACGGCAACGGCAACACTGAGTACGCCAAGCTCAAGACGGCTCTTCAGGCCGGAACCGACATCCCGGACGTCGTCCAGATCGAGTATCAGCACCTGCCCGGGTTCATCTCCCGAGGCCAGGTCGCCAACATCGCCACTTTGGGCGCGAGTGACGCCAAGAGCAAGTTCGTGCCCTGGACTTGGTCCCAGGTCTCCCAGGGCGCCGGCGTCTATGGGTATCCTCAGGACGCGGGCCCGATGATCATGATGTGCAACAAGACCCTGCTCGCCAAGTTCAACCTTACGCCCCCAAAGACCTGGGCCGAGTTTGCAACTTCGGCGGCGACGATTCACAAGGCCGACAAGAATGTCTTCCTCAGCAACTACACCACAGACCAGGGCTGGTACTTCGGCATGCTGTGGCAGTCGGGAGCGAAGCCGTTCATCGTTGACGGCTCCAACATCTCGATCAACTTCACCTCAGCCGAGGCCACGCGAGTTGCCACGTACTGGGGCGACCTCCTTAAGTCGGGCAACCTCAGCCCAGTCGCTACTTGGAGCAGCGACTGGAACGCGGCTCTGAACAAGAGCCAGATCGCCTGCTGGCAGGCAGGCGCATGGGGTCCGTCGGCCATCTCAGGCGGCGCCCCGGACACCAAGGGCCAGTGGGAAGTTGACCTACTTCCGCAATGGACCGCCGACGGCAAGACGGACGGTAGCTACGGTGGATCTGCGGTCGCCGTCACGAATGCCTCGCAGCACAAGAAGGCCGCCGACGAGTTTGCTCGCTGGCTGACTACCGACCCCAAGATCACTCTGGACCTGACCGGAGGCACGGCTGTGCTCTTCCCGGTCCAGCTTGCGGCCGTTGCCGATCCCGCGTGGACTGACGGCACCGATCCGTTCTGGAGTGGACAGGCGACCCACAAGGTGATGGCCCAGGCGATGGCCCAGGTCGATCCTTCGTTCGGTTGGAGCCCCTTCACCGACTTCGTCTACTCCGCGTATGCGGACGACCTGGTCAAAGTGATGTCAGCCAAGATGACGATGGCGGACCTCATGAAGGACCTCCAGACCCGGAGCGTGCAGTACGCCAAGGACCAGGGCTTCACGGTTAAGTAGGGCCAGATCGGCCCCAGGTGCCGCGCAGGATTGGGTTCCGTAGGTTACCCAGCTCTCTGCGCGGCACCTGGACTTTCGTGGCCGACGTGGCCGACCCCCAGCAGCAAGGAGGGCTCGGTCCCCAATGACGTCAGCAGTCGCGAGCCGGGTCATGAGGACGTCGATGCACCGCGGCGGCCGGGTGCGCCGTCTGAAGCGGAGCGTGACGCCCTATCTGTTCCTCTCGCCTTTCCTGATCACATTCCTGGCGTTCATCATCTACCCGCTGGCCTATGCCGCCAATTTGAGCACTACTCGAACGAGGATCATCGGCGGCACGACCTTCGTCGGTATCGACAACTACCTGAAGGCGCTCGCGGACGACAGCTTCTGGACGGGCGTGCGGAACGTTGTGCAGTTCGGCCTGCTGCAGGTGCCGATCATGCTCGGGGTCGCTCTCGGGGCGGCACTGCTCCTGGACAGCGGCGTCCTCAAGCGACTCACGATATTCCGCTTGGGCTTCTTTTTGCCGTTCGCCGTACCCAGCGTCGTGGCCGCTCTGATCTGGGGCTATTTGTACGGGCAGAGCTTCGGTCCAGTCGCCCAGATCTTCACGTTCTTCAATCTCGATCCGCCGCAGTTCTTGTCTCCGGATGCGATCATTCCGGCCCTGGCGAACATTTCCACCTGGCAATACGCCGGCTACAACATGGTGATCATGTACGCGGCGCTGAAGGCCATCCCGACCGAACTCTATGAGGCGGCACGAGTAGACGGCGCGAGTGGACTCAGGATCGCGTGGCATATAAAGATCCCATCGATAGCTCCCGCGATCATGTTGACTTTGATCTTCTCGATCATCGGAACGCTACAGCTGTTCAATGAGCCAAACGTGATGAGGCAGGTAGCTCCAAACGCTATCGGTCCGAACTTCACCCCCAATCTGTACGTGTACAACCTGGCGTTCCAGAACCAACAGTTTGACTACTCCGCCGCCATCGCCTTCACCCTTGCAATAGTGACGGTGCTGCTGGTTGCGCTGGTTCTACTCGTAAATTCGTGGCGAAGGAGGAACGTGTGACGGCGCCAACCAGTCCGAGCCTCGCGGCGATTACGACACCAAGCCGCCGGAAGAGAAGAATGACCAAGGGCGGTATGTTGGGCAACGCCGTGATGGTCTTGGGCCTGTGCTACTTCCTCGCGCCACTCCTTTGGCTCGTGCTCGCAACCACGAAGACGAACTCGGGGCTGTTCACATCATTCGGGTTCTGGTTCGCTCAACCCTTCAACCTTATTCAAAACATAAGTGACGTGTTCGCGCGGGACAACGGGGCGTTCCTCGTGTGGTTCCGGAACACGGCGATCTACGCTTGCTCCTCGGCCGTCCTTTCGACAATCATCGCGGCGATGGCTGGGTACGCCTTCGCGGTCTATGACTTCCGCGGACGAAACGTGCTCTTCGCTATTGTCATTGGATCAGTGTTCGTCCCCGCATCTGTCCTCGCCGTCCCTCTCTTCTTCATGATGAGTAAGATCGGTCTGTCGAACACACTCGTGGCCATCATCCTGCCGTCCCTTGTGAATCCGTTTGGCGTTTACCTGATGAGGATCTACGCCGACAAGGCTATTCCGAGGGAATTGATCGATGCGGCGCGTGTCGATGGCGCGGGAGAGTTTCGGATCTTTGCTCAGGTGGCGTTTCGGCTCCTGGCCCCTGGCCTCGTGACGGTGCTACTGCTGGCTTTTGTGGGAGCCTGGAATAACTACTTCCTGCCGCTGTTGCTCCTGAGCAAGTCGGATACGTTCCCTCTGACTGTGGGCGTGGCGTATTGGAACTCACTGGCGACGCAACCCGGCAACGCACAGATTCTGTATGCGATTGTCGTGACCGCTTCAATGATCGCGATCATCCCGGTCATGGCGGCCTTCCTTCTTCTCCAGCGGTACTGGGAAGGCGGCCTCACGGTCGGCGGCGTCAAGGAGTAGACGGTGGACTCCAATCGATCTGTCGATGGGTCGTCGGTCGTCGGACCAGATGCGGGAGAACGAGAAACCACGACCAGTCTGCCCACGGCGGAACCTGGCCTGTACGACCCGGCGGTGGCGGCGACCATTCTTGTGGTTGACGGCGACGATGCTCTCAGCTATCTGCTGGAGCGGTATTCAAACAGGGGCGGCTTCCGCTTCTGTGAAGTGCACGTTCCGTGGCAGGCCCCGCAATTTCCTCCCGCGGGGCCCGCTGCGCTTTGGCTGCCGTCTATAGAGCGCCTGGAAGCCTTGAGGCCTCGGGAGATGGGCGTCGGCGACGACGTGCCGGTTATCGTCTGCTCGTTCGTCGGCGACGAGGCCCGCGCCCACGACTTGGGTGCGGATTTCTGCGCCTTTCATCCGTTGCAATACCGAGATTTCCTGGCCGCCCTGAGGGCGGTCGGCATCACCGACCAAAGCGGAGCAATCGCGGAGCGCGGTCCGACTGCGTGAAGCTTGCCGTTGGCGAATATCTTGCCGTTGGCGAATACAAGGTGGGCCGCTAAGTCGCGACCCTCGATCGGAGCCCTCTTATGTCCCTCAACACGGGCGCCACTCCTTCGCGTGGGTGGGCCGCCACGGCCGGACTCGGCGGTCTCGTCTATGGCGCCGACTACAACCCAGAACAGTGGCCGGAAGACGTCTGGCCCGAAGATGCGCGCTTGATGCGAGAGGCCAACGTCAACCTGGTGTCTGTCGGCATCTTCAGCTGGGCAAAACTCGAGCCTGCACCCGGAAGGTTCGACTTCGCCTGGCTTGATCGAGTGCTCGACCTCCTGCATGCCAGCGGAGTCTCCGTGGATCTTGCTACGCCCACCGCGTCGCCCCCACCATGGCTGATCAGGCTCCATCCGGAGATCCTGCCCGTGACATCGGAGGGCGTCACTATGCGCCCGGGGTCGCGGCGTCACTATTGCCCGCACGCGGCGGCATATCGCGAGGCGGCGAAGCGGATCGTCCGCGCTCTGGCAGAGCACTTCCACGGCCATCCGGCGCTGGCCCTCTGGCACGTCGACAATGAGTATGCGTGCCACATCGCAGAGTGCTTTTGCGACCAATCCACGGCGGCTTTCCGCGCCTGGCTGGAGCATCGCTACGGCACTCTGGACGCTTTGAACGTGACCTGGGCGACCACGGTCTGGGGCCAGCAATACACGTCCTGGGATGAGGTTCATCCTCCGCGCCCCACTCCAGCGTTCGCGAATCCGAGCCACGAACTGGACTGGCAGCGCTTCTCCTCTGACTCGTGGATTGGCTGCTTTCTGGATCAGAAGGCCATTCTGCGGGAGATCACGCCGGCCGTACCGATCACGACGAACTTCCTGGGCTTTCACAAGCCGCTCGACTACTGGGCTCTGGCCGCCAGCGAGGATGTCGTGTCCAACGACATCTACCCAGAGACCAGTGACCCGGAGTGGACGATCGACTCCGCGATGGTCGCCGACCTGATGCGCTCGCTCGGAGGAGGGCGCCCGTGGCTGGTCATGGAGCAGGCGATCGGCCTCGTGAACTGGCGCGACAGAAACTCCACCAAACGGCCCGGGATCATGCGGCTGGCCAGCTTCCAAACCATCGCGCGGGGGGCGGATGGTGTGATGTTTTTCCAATGGCGGGCAGCGCCTGCGGGCGCCGAAATGCATCACAGCGCCCTGGTCTCTCATGGCGGGACGGATAACCGGGCCTGGCGCGAGACCGCGAACCTCGGCGCTGAACTGAAGCGTCTGGCGGAAGTGCGAGGCAGCCGCGTTCGGGCGCAGGTCGCGATCCTGTTCGACTGGACCAACTGGTGGGCTCTCGAAGCACAGGGCAAACTTCATACTGGGATTCGTCTACTGCCCTACGCCCGGGCGCTGTATGCGTCCCTGTTCCACCTTGGCGTAACCGTCGATTTCGCGGAGCCCAGGTCTGACCTTACGAGGTACTCGTTGGTCGTAGCCCCACACCTGTACCTCGTGGACGGCGCCAGTGCGGACAACCTTCGTCGCTACACAGAAGGCGGCGGCAATGTGCTTATGTCGTTCTTCAGTGGCCTCGTGGACGAGAATGCCCACATCCAACTGGGTGGCTATCCTGCCCCATTCAGGCACCTCCTCGGCCTGCGGGTCGAGGAATTCGTGCCCTTCGCCGGCAGAATGGCGAACAGGATGCGAACCGAGGATGGGCACAGCTTCGAATGCCACACCTGGGCCGACGTCGTGAGGCTGGAGGGCGCGGAGGGTACGGCGAACTTCGAATCGGACTTCTACGGTGGTTTGCCGGCTGTGACGCGCCACCGCTACGGGAAAGGCTCGGCGTTCTACCTGGGGACGATGCCTGACGAAGCGGGTCTGGCCTGGGTCGTCGGCAAGGCCTGTGAGGCAGCCGGCGTTACGCCAACGCCGGGGGCGTCCTCCACGGTGGAGATCGTCCGGCGCTCGGATGGCGCCCAGTCGTGGCTCTTCATACTCAACCACTCCGACGCGGCTGTGGAGGTCCCACTCGATGCGCCGGGCGTCGAGATTATCTCTGGGCAGACTGTGGAGCGGTCGGTGCACGTCGCTCCGGTCGACCTGGCGATCGTTCGGACGGCGCAGACGACCAGGCAGAACCTTCAAGGTCCCTCCCGGCAGGAGAGTTGAGATGCGGCCAATGCTATCTGGCAAGCCTCAGCCATCAACCTGCCGCTGACGATGAGTACCGCCCCCACAGCCGGGCCTGAGTTGCCCAGACCGCTCAACCCCGGCTTCGAGAATGACGGTGGACCGGTCCAACGCCCCAGCGGCTGGACAAGCTCCGCGGCGGATGACTCCGACTTCACCGAAACCGGCGGCCACACTGGCGGCTTTCGACTTACCCACCGGTCGGACGTTCCGTTCGAAGTCGAGTCGACCCAGAAGCTGACGCACCTCGAACCGGGCTGGTACACGCTCCGGGTTTGGGTGCAGCGGAGCGTCGGCGAGAA
Organism: Chloroflexota bacterium; assembly: GCA_043739665.1. GTDB lineage: Bacteria > Chloroflexota > Limnocylindria > Limnocylindrales > CSP1-4 > Fen-1039. The sequence goes on along the minus strand of JAYUDR010000004.1, from coordinate 9,307 downwards.
CGACGCCTATATCGGCCTTCGCGACGGCGGCGGCGGCCCCGACCGGACGTCGGTTCCGGTCTCTCCGGAGTGGGTTCAGATCGTTGTTTCCACGTTCGTCAGCGGAGGCACGTGCACCATCGTGCTTCATACGACGGCCGCCGCCGGTGAGTGGACCCATTTCGACGACGTTGAGTTCGTGACCGGCGCAGCCAGGCTATCGATCCTCGGCGCGGACGTGTCGAGTCTCGCCAAGTCCGAGGACTGTGGCGGCGTATATCGAACAGACTCGGGAGGCCCCGAGGACGCCCTTGCGATCCTGAAGGACTACGGCCTCAACTGGATCCGACTCCGAGTCTTTGTCAACTCGGACGACGGCTACCACGGGGCGGCCCAGTTACTGGCTGTGGCGCGCCGGGCCAAAGGGCTTGGCCTCAAAGTGCTCGTTGACCTCCATTACTCGGACTTCTGGGCTGATCCGGCTAAGCAGTGGACGCCCGCAGCCTGGCAGGGCAAGACATTCGCCGATCTCACAGACGCATTCGTAAGCTATACGCGCGAGATCGTCCTGGCTCTCACAGCCCAGGGGACTCCACCTGACATGATCCAGCTCGGGAACGAAATCACGCCTGGCATGCTGTGGGATTACGCGGCCACGCGGACCGGGGATTCGACGGCAGACGACGGGTACGGAACGGGCACGATGCTCACCGTCCACCACACGGAGAACTGGGAAAACCTCGCCGTCCTACTCACGGCGGGCTACGAGGCAGTCAAGACGGTCTCGCCCCAGACCAGGGTCATGATCCATCTCGACGTAGGCGGCAATAACGAGACCTACCAGTGGTGGTTCGGCAACATCACGGCCCGGAATGTTCCCTTTGACGTGATCGGTGCTTCCTACTACGGCTACTGGCACGGCTCGCTGGCCGACCTCCAGCGCAACCTCAACGACGTTTCGGCCCGCTACGGGAAGGACGTCCTGGTCGCGGAAACGGCCTACGCGTTTACCCTGGCCGATGGCGATGGCCGGCCGAACGTCGTCGCCGACCCGAGCCAGCTCGTCGCCGGCTATCCGGCAACCCCAGCCGGCCAGGCCGCCAACCTCCGGGATGTCATGTCGATCGTGCGCGCGGTCCCCAATGGGCGGGGACTTGGGGTGTTCTATTGGGATGCGACCTGGACCGCCGTTGCCGGCAACGGCTGGAGCCCGCGTGACCGGGCCGCCGGCAACGAGTGGGAGAACCAGGCGCTCTTCGACTTCGACGGCCTGCCCCTCCCGGCGATGAACCATTTCGTGCCGTGAGCTGGTTCTCCACAGACCCCAGCTTGGATCTCGGCGTTGCCCTCGGACCGGGCCGCGCCGCCCCGGCCGACGTTGCGCTCGTTCGGGAGCTGTAGGTAGGCATGCGCCGGGTGATCTCGCGAAGGACCGCGGCCTTCGCGCTCGCGACTTGCACCGTGGCCGTGCTCGTGGTCGCCCAGCTCCTATTGCGATCAGTCGTTCAGCCTGGGCCCGGCCCCACGCCATCCTCGAACCCGCTCGCATATAGCGGCGCTCGCAGCGTGGACTTCGATGCCGGCTGGAAGTTCGCCCTCGTCAACCCAAACGATATAGCGGACCCCACGGGGAAATTCGGCAACGCCGCGGCGCCCCTCGCCCAGGCGGTGGGCTTCGACGACTCTTTGTGGCGATCGGTCACGCTCCCGCACGACTGGAGCATTGAGCTTCTTCCCAAAGCCTCGGGCGTGACCAACGCTACTGGCTACTTACAGGGTGGATTGGGCTGGTATCGAAAGTCCTTCACGCTGCCCCCGTCGATGACGGGCAAGTCGATCAGCCTGGAATTCGATGGGGTTTACATGGACTCCTACGAGTATCTGAACGGGATAACGATCGGCAACCACCCCTACGGATACACCGGATTCGCTCTGAACGTCAGCAAGGTGGTCCACACGGACGGAGTGACGCCCAACGTCCTGGCGGTGGTCGTGCAGAACAAACTGCCCAGCAGCCGGTGGTACTCAGGCAGCGGCATCACGCGCAACGTCAGACTGACCGTGACAGACCCGGTTCACGTTACTCGGAACGGAGTCTTCGTCACCACGCCCTCCGTTGAGAGTGAGTTCCGATCCGCCTTCACGACGGTGCATGCGGCCATCGACGCGGTCGACGACGGCGGCTCAAACGCGACGGTCGAGGTCGCGGCCAGGGTTGTAGATGCCGGCGGCACCGTTGTAGCGCATTCGAGCTCGGGTTCCGTCCAGCTCGGCCGGGAAGCTCTTGAGACTGCCCTTGCCATCCGGTTGGACCAGCCACATTTGTGGTCCACTTCGGACCCGTACCTGTACACGCTGGAGGCTGACGTGGTCCGGGACGGAACTACGGTCGACACGTACCGGACCACTTTCGGAATCCGCTGGCTGCGGTTCGATCCGGCGTCCGGCTTCTACATCAACGGCGTGCCGACGAAGCTTCACGGCGTGAATCTTCACAACGACCAGGGCGCGCTCGGTTCCGTCGACAACTCAGATGCCCTGGTTCGGCAGATGACCCTCCTCAAGGAGATGGGTGTCAACTCCGTTCGCACATCCCACAATCCGCCCTCTCCAGAGTGGATCTCGATCTGCGATCGGTTAGGCATCCTGATGATGGTGGAGGCCTTCGATTCCTGGTCGCAGGGGAAGTCGACATACGACTACGGCCGTTTCTTCGACAAATGGGGCGACTCGGATATCAAGGAGATGGTCTCCGGGGCCAGGAACTCGCCATCGGTCATGATGTGGTCGATCGGGAACGAGATCCGGGGCTTCACCTCAGCCACCGGTCTCAAGACGGCCCAGCGGCTCATCGACGACATCCGCGCCCTCGATCCTGGCCGCCCGATCGTGGCTGGTTCAGACCAGTACCGCTCCGTACCGGCTGCGGGAACGGTCGCCGATCAGGTGCTCAAGAAGCTCGACGGGCTCGGCCTGAACTACGAGTCGGCAAAGGCGCTCGATGACCTCCACGCCCGGTACCCGACCAAATTCTTCTTCGAGTCGGAAACCTCGTCGGAGGAATCCTCCCGGGGCGTGTACCAGGACCCTCTGGACGCCAATACCGGCGAGGACTACACGCCGGGCAAGCTTGCGACCTCCTCGTACGACAACAACCTGGCCTCATGGACGACCAGCGCCGAGTACAGCCTCAAGAGCGAACGAGACCGTTCGTTCGACCTCGGGCAGTTCCTGTGGTCCGGCTTCGACTACATCGGCGAGCCGACGCCCTACGATGTCTTCCCGGTCAAATCCTCCTTCTTCGGGGCCGTCGACACGGCTGGCCTACCAAAGGACGAGTACTACCTGTTCCAGAGTCAGTGGACGGACGACCTGATGGTTCATCTGCTGCCCATGAATTGGACCGATCACCAGCCCGGCGAGGCGGTTCCGGTGTGGGTCTACTCGAACGTGGACAGGGTGGAGCTGACACTGAACGGCGTTTCTCTCGGCACTAAGACGTTCGACCAGAAGAAGACCGCCGACGGACGAACGTATCTCGAGACGACTGAACCGTCGCTCGATGACAAGAACTTCTCCAGCGGGAGCTATGCCAGTCCCAACGGCAGCGCCGGGAAGCTGCACCTGACATGGGACGTGCCGTTCGGTCCGGGGAAGCTCGTTGCCATCGCCAGCAAGAACGGCGCCGTGGTGGCGCGCGACGAGATCGCGACCGCGGGCGTGCCAGCGGGGCTCCGCCTTACGCCGGACCGAGTCGTCCTGGCTACCACGGAGAAGTCGCTCGCCTACGTCGAGGTCGACGTCGTGGACTCGGCCGGGGTCGTTGTGCCTTCCGCCGACAACCTCGTGGATCTGGCCGTAAGCGGCGGAACGCTGGCTGGCGTGGACAACGGCCGCCAGGAGAGCGCCGAGAGCTATAAGGACCCCTCGCACACGGCTTACAACGGGAAACTCGTGGCGATCGTCGGATCGGCGGCCGCCGCCGGTCCGATCACGCTGACTGCCCGGTCGGCCGGACTGCTTCCGGCCACGGTCACCGTCTACTCCTCCAACGCCACGGGCAGCGTGGTCGTGGCTCTGGCGCCTGTGTACCTGCGTGACAAGCTCGGTGCGCCCGCCGCCCTCCCCGCTACCGCGCAGGCCATCCATGCCGACGGAACCCAGGAGGCTGTGTCGGTGCGCTGGGACGACCTCCCGGCGGAGGCGAGCCACTCACCCGGCACGTATCGAGTGAGTGGCTCCGCGCCCGGGATCAGCGTCAAGGCGGAGGCGGTCGTCACCATCTATTCGGTTGCCGGTGTCGAGACGTACTCGACCGTCGTTGCCGCAGGAGCAGTGCCGCGCCTGCCCGACACCGCCCTCGTGACCTACAGCGATGGCGTAGGTTCTCGTGTGCCCGTCAAATGGGAAGCGGTCGATACGGCGCGCTACTCGAAGACCGGGGTGGTCACGCTCAGCGGGACCGTTGCCGAGACATCAACGAGGGCCGTGGCGACGGTGAGGGTCGCCGATCCGTCGGGTCCGAGACAGAACATCGCCCTCTCGAGCGGGCCGCTGCATCCGGTTGCCGACGCGAGCTTCTCGGGCGCGCCCACATCCGTACCGGCAGGCATGCTCGACGGCATCACCGCCCAGGACGGTTGGTCAAACTACTACGTCAAAGCCGCCACGGCCCTGCTCCCGGCCTTCAGCCGGGCTCACGCTAGCGAGTGGGTCTCGGTCTCGTGGCCGAACCCCCAGACGTTCGACAGGGTGCTGGCCTACTTCGTGACAAACGAGTCGCGGGTCCTGCCGTCGCGGATCGACGTCAGCGTCTGGGATGGCGCCGCTTGGGCCCCGGCTAGGCACGTGAAGGTCGCGTACGGCGCCGCAACCGGCACACCCACGACCATTTCGTTCGACCGCGAGACGGCGGGGGCCGTTCGGCTCGATCTGACGAGCCCGGCGCCAGGAACCGACGCGGGCTTCTTCCAGCTCGCCGAGCTGCAAGTTATGGGCAACCCCTAACCGCCGACGCGACGGCTGCGCTCTCGAGCCTGGAGGTCGGCGGCGCGGTTAAGCCAGGCCAGCGGCCCCCTTGGCTTCCAGGGGCCGTATCATTGCGCCTTCGGGGTGTGGCCTAGTTGGTAAGGCGCGTGCTTTGGGAGCACGAGATCGTGGGTTCGAGTCCCGCCACCCCGACCATTCGCTCAACTGCTGCTGCCGTGGCCACCATGGGTTTGGTGTTGAACGCCGGCGCCCGAGTTGTCGAACCCGCCTAAATCGTCGGTCCGGTTTCGTTATGCTGCCCAGCGATGAGTGAGCTGAGATTTCCTGAAGATTTCCTGTGGGGCACCGCCACCGCCGCCCACCAGGTCGAGGGCAACAACTCGAACAGCGACTGGTGGGACTGGGAGCTTCGGCCCAACTCCCCGTGCAAGGAGCCCAGCGGCACGGCCATCGACCACTATCGCCGCTACCCCCGCGACATGGCGGTTCTGAAGGGCCTTGGCTTCAACACGTACCGCTTCTCGGTGGAGTGGGCTCGGATCGAGCCAAAGGACGGCTTCTTCGACGAGACGCAATTGGAGCACTATCGGCAGATGGTTGCGCTCTGCCGTAAGAGCAAGCTCATCCCCATGGTCACGCTCAACCACTTCACCCTGCCGAAGTGGATCGCGGAGCGAGGCGGCTGGCTCAACGAGCGGACGCCGGTACTCTTCGAACGCTACGTGCGGCGCATCGTCAAGGCCTTCGGCGACAACGTCGACTGGTACTGCACGATCAATGAGCCGGGCGTCGTAGCCTTCGGTGGCTACCTGGGCGGCCTGGGGTTCCCGCCGGGGACCCGCGGCTTGGACCACTGGAAGTGGTCCACCCAGCAACTCATCAGGGCCCACCGGTTTGCTCTGGCAGCGATCAAGGAGATTCGGCCAAGCGCGATAGTCGGCCAGACTCATGCCATGCAGGAGTGGGAGTCGAACAGCGGCGGCAAGTCGGCCATGAAGTACGCCCGGAAGATGGCCGAAGACGTCTTCCTGGAGGCGTCCAAAGACGATGACTTCATCGGCGTTCAGACGTACACCCGGACCCGCATTGAACTATCGACGCCCGTCGGCCTGCTGGCCGGGGCGGCTCTCTCGGTTGGGCCAATCGAGAAACTGCTCGTGTCGCAGATGATCCGCCGGCAGACTATCGGCGACATCGACAGCATCGGCAGAAACGCCTCGACCGAGACCGGTGAGCCGGTGCGGCGGACTCAGATGGGTTACGAATTCCGGCCGCAAGCGGTGGCAGCCACCGTTACCCGAGTGGCCGAGCTGCTGCCAGGCAAGCCGATCGTCGTCACGGAACATGGACTGGCCACTGCCGATGACTCCGAGCGCATCGAGTTCATCACGGAGGGCCTCAAGGCACTCCATCCGCTCATCGGTGCAGGCATCCCGCTCAAAGGCTATATCCACTGGAGCGCCTTCGACAACTTTGAGTGGTCCGAGGGCTACCGAATGAAATTCGGGCTCATCGCGGTGGACCGCGAGACGCAGGAGCGGTCTCCGAAGCCATCGGCGCAGTTCCTGGGCGACGTGGCCCGCCGGAACCGTCTGAAGCTCCCCGACCCCTCGGCCCGGGCCGAGTCCGCGTCCTAGGCCCCGCCCCCCCCAGATAACACAAGACCGGCACGACTTGGCGCCGGTCTTGGCACGCTGGTTGGCGGTAGCGGCGTCGGCCCCTACCGCGTGGGCATGCCAGCTCGAGTGTCACCGCTGATGTTCCCCGCCCGGGGCCTCCACTCGAGGTTGTATGCGCCGCGAGTCGGGACGGCCGTAAGCGGGACAACCCCGCCATCTGCGCGAATAAGTCGCGAACCTGAAGCCGCCGTCGCTGCCTGCATCATGCCTCCGAGGGACCCTGGCGCGGATGAGACCCCAACACCGTACGCCTGCCACCCAACGATAGCAACACCCATTTGGGTACGACCCGGTGGCTGAGATCCGACACAGTGAAACGGGCCCTGTCGCCCATCCCAGGACTTCAGGCCGTAGGGAGTGGCCCGGCTCCATCGACGATCGCAACCGGGTACACGCGGCCCCGCAATCCCGTCAGCCGGTCATACTCCCGGCTGACCGCGGCTTGGAGGGCCGGGACGGCGTCCGCCAGAACCAGGTTGACCGTGCAGCCGCCCAAGCCGGGGCCCGTCATGCGGGAGGCCACCACACCTGGGATCGCCTTGGCCACTTCGACCATCGTGTCGAGGGCCGGGGTGCTCACCTCGTACAGATCGCGCAACGACGCGTGCGACTCTGCGAACAACCGGCCGAGCTGGTCGAGATCGCCCCTATCCAGGGCCGCGACCGTCGCCAGAACGCGTCCGTTCTCCGCGACCACGTGCTCCGCCCGACGGGCTGCGGCATCGGACAACAGGGCGCGATGTCGCCGCAAGGACGCCATGTCCAGGTCGCGCAATGAGCACAGCCCGGGCATCTTCTCGGACAGCAGGGCCACGACCCGGCCGCACTCGGCGCGCCGCTCACGGTGAGCGGAGCCGCGCAAATCGCGCGGCGAGCCGGTGTCACAGACCACCACCCGCAAGCCCCACGGCAGAGGCACGTGGCGAGTCTCGAGAGAGCGGCAATCGAGCAGCAGGGCTTGCCCCTCGCGACCGGCGGCACTTGCGAAGTGGTCCATGATCCCGCAATCGACGCCGACGTAGTCCCGTTCGGCGCGCTGGGCCAGGGCCGCGAGAGCCGGCGCGGCGAGAACGTACCCACCGCCCAATAGCGCCAGGGCCGAGACGAGTTCCAGGGCCGCGGATGAGGCGAGGCCGGTACCCAGCGGCAGAGACGAGTCCACGACGCCGTCGAAACCGCGAACTGGGAGGGCGGCCTCACGCAGTGACCAGGCAGCGCCGGCAACGTAGTCGGTCCAGTGCGGGCCGCCGGAACCACCGGAGCCACTGCCGGGGCCGCTGCCCGAACCACCGGAGCCGCTGCCGGAGCCACTGCCGGAGCCACTGCCGTCGACCGGCGCGAGCTGGTCGATCCAGAAGGAGCCGGCCTCGCGCGATTGCCGCGACGCCACCCGCACGTGCCCGTCCTGCCGCCGCCGGAACGCAATCCACGTATCCAGCTCGATCGCGACCGGCAGGACGAAGCCCTCGTTGTAGTCGGTGTGGTCGCCGATCAGGTTGACTCGCCCGGGCGCGCGAGCCATCTCAACCCTCGCCGAGTCAGGCGAAGCTGGAAATTCCGTTTGCAGGGCATCGATCAGTCGCTCGATTCGATGCTGGGCGGGCGGGGCTGAAGCCATGCTCCAAATGCTAGCGCGACGCGGAGGTCACGGTCGAGCTGTCGATCAGACCACAGCCGCCCGGTGTTGCGCGGCACCATCAAGTAGCATCTCCCCATGGCTCACTTTTCGACCCGTGCGATTCTCGCCGCGACCCGGTCACCCGAGGTCAATCAGGTCCCTTCTGCCATCCCGATCTACCAGGCCGCCGCCTTCTCAACTGCCGATGCGGCCGAGCTTGGCGACGTTCTGACGGGCGCCAGACCCGGCTACGCCTACAGCCGAATCGACAACCCCACGACCGCCGCGCTTGGTTCCGCCGTGGCCGAGCTGGAGGGGGCTGAGGCGGGCCTGGCCTTCGCCACCGGCATGGCGGCAATCCACGCCGCCCTGGTCTCAGTGGTTCGGGCCGGGCAGACGATCGTGGCCACGCAGGCCGTCTACGGCACCACCCGCGACCTGTTGACACGTGTTCTGGCGGGCCTCGGCGTGGCAACCGAGTTCGTGGACCCAACGGACCTCGCGTCCGTGGACGCGGCCCTTGGTCGAACCGGCTCGCCGCTGCTGTACGTGGAGACCATCTCAAACCCCACGATCATCGTCTCGGACATCGCCGCGCTGGCTGAGGTCGCCCATCGTCACGGAGCGCTACTGCTCGTTGACAACACCTTCGCCTCGCCGTTCGCGTGTCGGCCCATAGAGCGTGGCGCCGACCTGGTCATGCATTCGGCCACGAAGTACATCTCCGGGCACGCGGACGTGTTGGCAGGGGTCGTGGTCGGCAGTCGCAAGCGAGTGGATGCATGCCGCCCGATCCTGGTGGACGTGGGTGGAGCCCTGGCCCCGATCGCGGCGTTCCTGGTACTGCGCGGCATCCCGACGTTGGCTCTCCGAATGCAGCGGCACAGCGAGACGGCCCTCAACCTGGCGGCGTGGCTGCAGGAGCAAGGCGGCGTCGAGCGGGTTCACTACCCAGGCCTGCCGGGAAGTCCGTACCATTCGGTCGCTGTCCGCGAGCTGGACGTCTTTGGCGGGATGCTTGCCTTTGAGTTGAGCGGCGGGC
>JAYUDR010000003.1:0-7405 GCA_043739665.1 Chloroflexota bacterium | reverse complement strand
GCGAGTCGATCTGCGGGCCGTCGATGATTAGCAGGAACCCGTTGCTGCCCTTACGAGCGTAGACGAGCGAGCCATTGTTGCCACCGGCGGTCCACCCTTCATCGCCGAGGCCGGCAATGGCGGTCGGCGCGCCCCCATTGGCGCTTGCCGCGCTCCTGACGGAGTCCCAATCGCCGACGGTGAGGTGGACATTCGCGGCGAAATCGCTGCTCGACCACACGCAGGCCACGTGCGCGATTTCCGTCTTGCCCTGCTCGAGCGGCTGCCCAACGGCGGCTTCGACCTCGGCCTGGGTGAGCAGCGAGCAGGGATCGGCGATATTGCCGGCACCCGAACCCCCGGCACCCGGACCCGTCGAACCCGCCACCACCACAGCAGGTGATGCTTGCTGGGACGTCGCCACTACCGCGGTGGGTGCTGAGGCCACCGAGGCGCTGGGTGCCGAGGTCGCCGCCGGCGTGCTCGCTGTGCCGCATGCAGCGAGCAGCAGGGTCATGGCAGTCGCGAGAAGCAGGTTTCTGGATCGAAGCCTGGTGGTCATGTGCCGTTTCCTTCCGTGGGTGGTCGTGCGGAAATGCGGTTTCATGCAACACACCATGCCATCGGTCGCTGATCAAACGCTGATGGCCTGCTGGTGCGACCGAAGCCGTCGCTACCTAGTACCAGGACCAACAACGGTGCCAAGGTGACCACGTACTCACGCCTGTCAGAGAGGCGAACTCGTGTGACTGAGCCATCGTGTGCCAAAGGGACGCCGGCAGACGATTTCGACCCAATGAAGTTGCCCGCGATCGAAGCGCGGCTCGAGGAGCTTGGTAGGGCACTCGACAACTTGGGTCAATCAACGCCGTTCGGAATCGTCGCTCTCGGCTGCGGCCACCGCGCGAGGTCGCTGTGGCTCGGTCTCCGGCACGCCTCAGTCGGTCCGTCTTCATGGCCGATGAGGCGCGACGTCGGGCCGTTCGTCGAAAGGGGGTTTCATCTTGACGCCCCAACAGCCTCAGCGTCCCGCCATCCGCTAGTGCGCTCCGGCCGACCTTGACGAGCGGTTGTGATATGGGAATGGACTCAGACTGCGAGGTTGCGAGCCAGGCCGGGTGTTAGTCGTCTGCCATGGCCTCTCGGCCCGGCGCCCTGTCGTACTCGGCCACCGGCAGCGGGACCTCGAAGTAGCGCCGCTCGTTGGATCGCTCGAGAAACCGCGAGAGTTGTTACCCGCCAAGCACCTTGAGACCGAACTTGGCCGGGTTGCCCTAGCGAACGTTGTCCACGACGTAGACGTAGAAGTCGGGATTCCTGCGGGCCTCGTCGACGCGTTCGGTCGGAGGTCCTATCAACCGCTCCGAGGGCGCCGCGGTCGCGACCCACGGGACATGACCTTGGCTCACTTGAATGGGCGGAGCCAAGCGGACCATGGTTGAGGAACCCGCCCTTGAGGAGCAGACCGTGGCCGAGCTGAAGACGCAGCTGACCAAAGACGACGCCCGAGTGTTCCTGGCCGCCATCCCCGACGAAGGCCGCCGGGCCGACGCTCGCATCGTCTGCGACCTCCTGGCGCGCGTCACCGGCGAACCAGCGGAGATGTGGGGCAAGGGGATCGTCGGGTTCGGCCGGCGGCGCCTGCGCTACGACAGCGGCCGCGAGCTCGACTGGATGGAAATCGGCTTCTCGCCGAGAAAGGCGAACACCACGATCTACCTCTCCGGCGGGCTCGACCATTACGCCGACCTGATGGGGCGGCTCGGCAAACACACGACCGGCGGCGGCTGCCTCTACCTCAGAAGGGTTGGCGACGTCGACGCGGCGGTGCTGGAGGAACTACTCACCCGGTCGGTCGCGCACCGTGTCGCGGGCCCAGACCATCTAAAGTTGGCTATCGATGCCGATTACGTAGCGTGCGAGACTATTCCTTCTATATCAGCCGCCGGCAGATCGTGGAAGCCGCCCGACCGCTTGACTTCGCCATCCCGAGGTTATGTGCACCAAGCCGACCAAGAGCGTATAGTGGCAACTTAGGGTAATGGTCAGGTGACCGCCAAACTCGTCAATGGAGGCATTTGTGCTAAAGCTCAAAAGGGTCCTAATTGTCGCGGGCACGTTCGTTTTGCTCAGTCTCACGGGAACAAGCGCTGCTTTCGCGGCCGGCCCAGCGCCGGTGGATCTTGGAACGGCTGGTAACTTTACGATTCTCTCGAAGGCCGGAATCTCAACTACGGGAACCACCAAGATCACTGGGGACATCGGAGTGAGCCCAATCGCCGCGACTGCCATCACGGGATTTGGGTTGGTACGGGATAGCTCGGGTGCATTTTCGAGCTCAACCCTAGTGACCGGCAGAGTCTACGCAGCCAACTATGCAGTTCCATCGCCCAGCCAGCTCACCTCGGCTGTAGGCGCAATGGAAACCGCGTACACGAATGCTGCCGGGCGGACGGCTGGCGTTACTGAACTGGGCGCCGGCAATATCGGGGGGCTGACACTCGCCCCTGGCGTCTACAAATGGGGCACCGGCGTCACGATCCCAACGGACGTCACTCTCTCGGGTGACCAGAACGCTGTTTGGGTCTTCCAGATCTCGGGGACGCTGAATATCAGCTCCGCCAAGAAGGTCATCCTCCAGAGCGGCGCACAGCCGAAGAACATCTTCTGGCAAGTCGCTGGAGCGACAACTCTGGGAACGAATTCAACGTTCAACGGAAACATTCTTGGTAAGACAAACATTGCACTACAAACCGGCGCAGTGCTCAATGGTCGAGCACTGGCTCAGACCGCAGTTACCCTGGATGCCAATACAGTCAAGTAGGTAGCCGGGTCCACTTTCCCAGACACGCTGGATGTGGCCTCCACGGACGTTAGCGCCCGTGGAGGCCACTTTTTAGCTCAAGCCTGGCCGCTTCAGCGGCCGGCTCGGGGATCTGTCGGCGTCATCAATCCTTTGGCTAGGATGGAGGAGCCTCGGCGGTGCGGGAACGCGGTTGCGAGGTTCTCTTTCGGCCGCGACCGCCCGGAATGTTCCCCTTGCTGATATAGATGGTCGTTCCGCGGACGCCGTAGCTGAGGTCCCGGCCTTCGGCGACGAGCAAGCGGTTAATGGCGGCTCGCATCGTCGGCAGTTTCTGATCGCCGCGCAACTCGATTGCTACAGCTTCGGAAGAGGACAGTGCCGCGGCCTCGGTGAACGTCGCCACGATCTCCTCATCGCGCTCGCGGGTGGCACGCTGGCGCGGTGTCTCAATCTTTGGCTTGGCCTTCTGCGGAGCGATGTCGACGAGAGCAACCGTCTTAACCGCGAGATGCTTGTACTTTGGCACTGAAGTACGACTCCCCGTGTTTCGATGTTTCAATGCAAGTAAGTTGATGCTTCCAGGAGCAATCGTCAACAACACTCTAGGTTGGTCGGGTTCCAGGCGACACCGTGACCGTCCTGCGCGACGGACGTGTTCTTGTTGCTGGAGGGCAACTGACGGGGTCCGCCACGGAGGTGCTCTCCACCGCAGAGCTCTTCGACCCATCCTCGGGCCAGTTCCACTCAGTAGGCTCGATGACCGACGCCCGCCGGAGTCACACGGCGACGCTGTTGCTGAGCGGCGAGGTCCTCGTAGCCGGAGTGCGGGAGCCACGGAAGTCTTGGCCGCTGCGAACCTCCCGCCCGATATTGAGTCAGGCGTGGTCGCGACGATCGACAGTACGCCGGGCTGGGGCGTGTCCAGGACGACGAGAACGGTGCCTTCGAGGAGGGCTCGCCTCGCAGGGCGTTCAACGACGGCAACGCCCATATCCGCGACATTGTGCGACGACTCCCACCAGTGGAGTTGTGCGTCGGCCGCTCAGCGGGCAAGGGATGTTCACCGACGCGTCTCCCGCGGCGATGACTTCCAGGCCCTCGGACCGTTGCTTCGGTTACCTTGGCCGAGATGACCGCCGCGCCCTCCCCCGAACGCCTGCTCGAAGACCTCAACGCCTCTCAGCGTGAGGCCGTCATGACGACGTCCGGGCCGCTCGCGATCATCGCCGGCGCGGGCTCGGGCAAGACGCGAGTCATCAGCCGGCGGGCGGCGTACGCCATCGAGACGGGCGCCGTCCCGGCAGATCAGATCCTGCTGGTGACGTTCACCGACAAGGCCGCGGGCGAGATGGTCGAACGCATCGCCTCACTCGGTCATCGCGGCGTGCTGGCCCGCACGTTCCACGCCGCGGCGCTCGCCCAGCTGCGCCACTTCTGGCCGAGCCGCCATGACGGCGCTCCCCTGCCCGCGATCCTCGACTCCAAGCTGCGCCTGCTCGTGCCCCTGGTCGGCCGGCTGCCGGGCGGATATCGTTTCACGCCGTCCAAGGACGTAGCCGACACGATCGAGTGGGCCAAGGTCCGCCGCATCCGGCCCGATCAGTGGGTCCGCGAAGGCGGCGACCGAGCGCCGATCCCGGCCGAGCTATTCGGACGCGTGTACCGCGACTATGAGCGAGCCAAGACGGCGGCTGGCCTGCTCGACTTCGAGGACATGCTCGTCCAGACGGTCGAGCTGCTGGAAGGCGACCTCGAGGCTGCCGCCCTGGTTCGATCGCGCAAACGCTGGTTCAGCGTGGACGAATACCAGGACACGAACCCGCTGTCTGAGAGGCTCCTGGAGCTGTGGCTGGGTGAGTCGCGCGACCTAGCGGTCGTCGGCGATCCCGACCAGACGATCTACACCTTCACAGGCGCCACGCCCGACTTCCTACTGGGATTTGCCCAGCGGCATCCCGGCACGCATATCGTCACGCTGGCCGACAACTACCGCTCCAGCCCGCAGATCCTGGAACTCGCCAACCGACTCGTCGGCGGCGGCACGGGCGGCACGGGCGGCGGCTCTCGCGGTGCGCTGCGGGCGACCCAGCCGGCCGGACCACCACCCTCCATCCGGCGCTTCACGGACTCAGAAGCCGAGCTACGCGACATCCTGGCCTGGATTCGCGGAGTTGCCGCTGCCGGCGTGGCCCCGACAGAGACGGCGGTGCTGGTCCGGATCAACGCCCAGCTGCCGGCCATCGAGGACGCGCTGACGCGCGCCGGCATCGGGTTCACCGTTCGCGGCCGTCGCTTCTTCGACCGACGCGAGGTCCGCGAGGCACTGCGGCTGCTACGACGGGCGCAACCGGCAGACACGGGCGACGCACTCGTGGCCGCCATCGAGAAGTTGTTCGTCGAGAAGATGGGCCTGGACGACGTGGCCGCCGACGCGGGCCAGGAGGGCCGCGAGCGGGCCGCCTCGCTGGAATTGTTGATCGGGATCGTTACGGACCTCGCCGCCACGGACCCGGCGCTCACGATAGACGCCGTCCTCGCCGAGTTCGAAGGCCGCCAGGTTGCGGAATCGGCAGCCTCGGCCGATGGCGTGAACCTCCTCACGTACCACCGCGCCAAGGGCCTGGAATGGGACGCCGTCTACCTGCCGGCTCTCGATGAAGGCGTGCTACCGATCCGTCAGGCGAAGGAGGACCAGGAGGTCGCCGAGGAGCGGCGGCTGCTATATGTCGGGATAACCCGCGCAAGGCGGTTCCTGGCGCTGTCGTCATCGTCGCGCCGACCGTCGCGGTTCCTGGCGGCACTCGATCCGGCGAAGCCGAAGGCGGCCCGTCCGGCGCGGACGGAGGGCCGTGCAACCGGCCGCGTCCGAGTTCTACCTGGGGCACCGATGACCTCCGCCGCCGCCGTAGCCACCCCGGACAACACCCTCCTGGAGGCGCTCCGCCGCTGGCGCCGCGAGCGCTCAGCCGAGGACGGCGTGCCGGCCTACGTCGTCTTCCACGACGCGACGCTCGTGGAGATCGCCGACTCGCGCCCACGCACCCTGCCGGCTCTTCGCCGCATCCGTGGCTTGGGCCCCACCAAGCTCCAGCGGTACGGCGCGGAGATTCTCGCTGTCATCACGGGTACCGGCGACAAGACTTGACCGAACGTAGGAAAGGAGCAGCCGACACCATGAAACCCTTCTTTGGTTATCACTCGCCCAGCTTCAGCTACCCGGGCGTGCCGGACGACGTCCGGTTCGAGCACCTGGTCGAAATCGTGCTTGCCGTAGAGGCCGCTGGGTTTGACCTCGTCACGACCATGGACCACTTCTATCAGATCGGCGTGGCCGGGCGTGAAGAGGAGCCGATGCTCGAGGTCTACTCCACCCTCGCGGCGCTGGCGGCCCGGACCAGCCGCGTGAAGCTGGGGGCGATGGTCACGGGCGTCACGTACCGGAATCCCGCGCTCCTCGCCAAGACCGTCACGACGCTCGACACGATCTCTCGAGGGCGGGCCGTCCTGGGTCTCGGCGCGGCCTGGAACGAGTCCGAGCACATCGGCTACGGCTTCAACTTCCCGCCCATCGGCGAGCGGATGGAGCTGCTCGACGAGGCCCTTCACATTTGCAAGCTGATGTTCACTGAGGAACGCCCCAGTTTCGATGGCAAGCACTACCGAATCGAGCGCGCCTTGAATAGCCCCCGACCGATCCAGCCGGGCGGGCCGCAGATCCTCATCGGCGGCAGTGGCGAGCGCAAGACGCTCCGGCTCGTGGCGCGCTATGCCGACATATCGAACTGGTGGGGCTCGCTCGACGAACTCAAGCACAAGAACGATGTCCTGCTGGCCCACTGCGAGGCGGAGGGCCGGGATCCCTCTACGATCCTGCGCACGGTCATGTCGCCGGTCTTCCTCGTTCCGGACGAGGCCCACGCCGCGGCGGCCATCGAACGCGTCAGCCCCGAACGCCGGGCCACGGTGAAGATCGCGACGCCGCCCCAGGCGGCCGACTACCTCCAGACCTACATCGAGGCCGGCTTCACGGGCTTCATCTTCCGGAACATGGAGCTCACGCCTGATGCCATTCCGCTCGCCGCAGATCTCATCAAACTGATGGCCTAGCAGTCAAAATGCGTCCGATGGAACGCAAGTGGTTGATTCTGACGAGCGTGTCACTCGGCTCGCTGATGGCGACGCTCGACGGCAGCATCGTCAACATCGCCCTGCCGGCGATGCAGACGGACTTCCGCGTCGACCTGACCACGATCCAATGGGTCGTCGTGGCCTACCTACTGGTCGTTGGCAGCCTGCTGTTGCCATTCGGCCGGCTCGGCGAAGTCCTGACCTTCAAGCGCGTTTACCTGGTCGGCTTCGCGGTCTTCACGCTGGCCAGTGTCTTCTGCGGAGCCTCGCCTAACGAGACCGCGCTGATCGGCTTCCGTGTCATCCAGGGTGTTGGGGCGGCGATGATCATGGCCATGGGCCCGGCGATCGTGGCCCGGACTTTTCCAGCGGCTGAACGCGGCCGAGCGCTGGGGCTGAACGGCATCAGCGTTTCAATTGGCCTCAGCCTGGGGCCGGCCCTCGGCGGGATTCTGACCCAGGTCGCCACGTGGAGAGCGATCTTCCTCATCA
>JAYUDR010000002.1:0-2859 GCA_043739665.1 Chloroflexota bacterium | reverse complement strand
CCAGAGCAGGAAAGACTGCGCGGCTCCGGTTCCTTTGCCGATCATGATTGCCATTGGGTATGGCGCGAAGGCCATGACGAACAGAACGAACCCGACCGCCAGCCGACGCAAGCCGATGCGTATCTCTGGCGCAAGTAGCATGAAGGCGATGGCCACGGGGACGATGAGGACGGCAGTCTCTTTGGCGAGGACGGTCAAGCCGGTGGCGAAAGCCGCGGCGTAGAACCAGCGGGAGTCGCCGCCGCGAGCGAAACGGGACAGCAGGTACATGCTCAGCAAGAAGAGGGTGGTCTCCGGGCCGTCGAGCAACGCCTGTCTAGTGACGATGACGTGGTAGGGCATGAGGGCGAGGATGGTCGCGGCGATGAGTCCGACCCGACGTCCATAGAGCATCGAGCCCGTGCCGTAGGCCAGGGCGACACCGCCCAAGCCAAAGGCCACGGAGATGACTCTGGGAGCGATGTCGTTGACGCCGAGGAAGCGGAACGATATGGAATATAGGAACTGCATCAGGAGCGGGTGGGCGCGGAAGATGGCAAAGAGTCCGCTGTAGGTCTGGTCAGCAGCGAGCGAAGCACCCTGGCCAGCGTAGACTGCCTCATCGTTGTTGAAGCCGACGGATCCGATCGCCCAAAGACGCAGGGCTGCGGCGACCAGGAGGATGGCTGTGAGGGCAACCCAGATGCTGGCATTTTCCCGAATTCGAGTTTCGGCTCGGGCTCGGATGTCGGCCAGGCTTGCCCCTATCGTAAGACCGAGTGGCAGCCGGTAGCTGCCGTAGGGCTCAATGGCAAGGGCGTCAGAAGCAGCCGAGGAGGCAGCCACAAAGACCGACGGGCCGGCCTTGGTGGAGCGCCGGGGCCGACGAGCGCGGCTCTCGGCTATCGGCAGATCAGCGGAGAAGCTTCTCGAGTCCGACGAACGCGCTCGGCGGCCGCTAAGGCCGCCGCCCACGAAAGGGAGGGTAGGCGACCCGCTTTCTGCTGCCTGCTCCAGGTAGGCGTGAGCAGGTTGCGGAACTAGCGACCCACTGGGGTAGCCCACATCGGCCGATAGAGCGACGGGCTGACGAACCTCGATCGGAATGCCGATTGGCTCGCGGTCCCCGGTTTCTATCGGGATGCCGACGGGCTCTCGATCGTGCGTCTCAATCGGGATGCCGACCCGCTGGCTCCCGTCGCCCTGGATTAGCCGCGGCAGAAGCTCACCCCATTCGTGGCCACGCACCCGCAGCCGCCAGATCGTGACGTTCTGGATAGCCTGCTTCAGCAACTCCCGCTCTCGAGCGCGGAGCTGCTCGTAGTTTTCCCCACCGATCACGAAGTGTGGTGCCAGCGTCGAGAACGGCGGAAAGCCGTAGGCGTCGTCGGTGTTCTCGATGAGTTGATCGACTGCGGCGTCCAGTTCGACCCGCTCCTGGACCGGCTCGCCACGCTCCATGAGGAAGACGTTGGCGATCGGCGATTCGGTGGCGATGTGGGCCGGAAGCAGCGAGGTGATGTGGTACTTGGGTGGCGGGACCATGATCTGGAGAACGCTGTTGATGGACATGATCGGAACGTTGAGATTGCCCAGACCCTTGCCGACCGTCCGGCCGCTCTTCGAATGGACGCGGCTCTGGACCTGCAGCTGCACTCGCTTGCGGGGGCTCAAGGTGTTGACGTCAACTGCCCGAGTCATCGTGTGGAAGGAGAGAGTCATAGGCTTGGGGAAGGTCCGGACAATACCCTTCGGATCGATGATTGCCATGTCATCCGAGATGAACTTCCATTGGCGCTCGCGAACCATGTTGATAACGGTGCTGGTCTTGCCGGTGTCCGTCTGAGCCGACAGAAGAGTGGCCTTGCCGTCAACTTCGAGGCCGGCGGAGTGGAGCAGGACGTAGCCTTTGGAGACCAGGACGAACCGCAGCAGCGCCTCGATCACGTTGGTGTAAAGGACGTGCCGCGACAAGGACAGAAGCTGCGAAGCCTCGACCTCGATCGTGTCGCCCAGAGTCACATTGAAGTCGGCGCCGAAAATGCCGAGGTGCTCGCGGTAGGTGATGCGATTACCGTTTCGGCGAAGCCGGACTCGCGGGGTGGGCAGGCCGCCAATGCGGCGAGTTCTGATTCGAATGTCCGGCGGGGTCACCGCGGCCGTCCGGAAGTAAAGCAGCTCGGGCAGATCGGTATCCGAGTCGAGCCGCAGGAGGCCACCGATGTCGTAGCGGTAGGCAGGCGCAGGTGCCCCGGACGCGTCTAGGGCGTCGTAGGCGCCAGCGGCCTTCTTACGCCAGACCAACCCGTCGGAGACCGCGAAGCGCAGGACAAATAGCACGCCGAGGGCGATCAGGTTGGACCATCCCGGGGTGAGGTGGGCAAGGTTCGTGAAGACGAAGAGCATCGGCACGCGCAGCAGGAGCAGGGAGTTGTTCACTGCCGAATACGCCAGGTAGCGGACCACGACCGGGCCGGCGAACCGCCGACCGGAGAAGGTCCACACCTCGTTGCCGAGGAAGTTCCAGGTTGTTGAGACCTGGGTCGAGATGATGGCGGCTAGTACGAACCACACGGCCGCCTTCTCGACGAGGCTTATGTAGACCACCTCATTTACGGCGATGCCGCTGAGGCCGACCAACAGAAACCTGGCGAGGGTGATGAGGCGGGGCGGTATAAGAACCTCGGTCTTGTTGAGCATCTGAACTTTCATGTCTGGCAACCCCTGAACCTACGCGTCCGAGTGGCGACTCGGACGGATGTCTGATTGATGAACACCGCTGGCTACGGCTGGAACGATGGCTGCGGCTGGAACCCCCGGGGTTCGTCCAGGCCGCACGTCCGCAGAGGACTAGCGAACTTGGGAGTCGCCGCCGCTTGG
>JAYUDR010000001.1:0-7416 GCA_043739665.1 Chloroflexota bacterium | reverse complement strand
CGAGATCAACTCGCGGCCTCGGAAGTCGCTCGGCTGGGACACACCTGCGGAGCGCCTCGCTATGCTCACAGAGTCGAGCCCATAACCCTCGGTGTTGCAACCATCACTTGAATCCGCCGACTTTGTCACGGCCACGGACAACCACGCTCGCAGCGCACCCCGGCTTTTGAGCGTGCCCGCCTGCCGCAGACCGATCTCCATGGCCGTCTGCATGATGTCCCATGCGTCGCCCTCACTTGATGCTAGCAGCCTCGCAGTAGCCAGTAGTACAGGTTCGAGGGCAGCTATTTCAGAAGCGAGGTCCCCACGGTCCGCATCCATATGCCGGGCTCGGTCTCCTCTGCTGAGCCGCATGTCCAGCATGTCGGCTTGCGCGGGGTGCAATTGCGCCATCACCGGCTGTCGTCTCCTACTCGTCTGCCTATTAGGAGACGAGTAGGGACTCAAAGCGGCCTGGCTGATGGTCGAGGTCGCGTAGTCGGCAGCGCGACAGGGCAAGAGGCGGAGATAGCAAGCGTGCCGGCGTGGCCAAGGGAGAGGACCGGTTGCGCCGCGTCGTGGGTCAAGTGACACTGGGCGAGCAACGTCGGGTGGACCTGTTCCTCGCCCCTTCCGATACTCCGTTGTTTCCGGGCCAGAACCCACACAGGTCGGTAAGCCGAGTGCTCCGGTCAGCAGAGGTACCGACCGGCACGAACCAACTCGTCGCCGCCTTCAGGGCCAGGTAATGACACCCCACAGGCTCCTGGCGGCGCTTGAGAAGTTCAGGGCTCGCGGACACGACCGGCCAACGCGCAACGCCATCGAATTTGACCTTGGGATGGAACCCCGAAACCTATACCGTTGGATCCGAAGGTACCCGCGTCTCCGGCGGCTCCTGAGTTCGTGAGGCGGCGCACGCCACCACTCAACGATACGCAAGGAACGCGCGACCAAATGGTCGCGCGTTCCTTGCGATTCAGGCGATCTTGGCGCTATCCCTAACGCGCAGACTCAGCGTGCTCTCATGTCACCATACGAGCCCGCCGCCGCTGCCATCTGGGATCGCCTTGATGAGGTCCGTTAGCCACGTTTGCGAGACTTTGCCGACGCCATACGGTCCTTGGTCGGAACAGGAAGGCCCGCACGTGTCAATTATCGTAAATGTCTGCGCCGCGTCGTCATATCCGACAACGGCAACGTAGTGCCATATCGAATGCGTCCACTGCGGAAGATGTTCTCCATTAGCCAGCTTGGTGTTCACCGCGACTACGAACGGCACGTGGCTGTTCCCGATGTCCTGGTGAGCTGCGAGCTGAAGGAAGGAAAGGCTGACGCTAGAACTAGGAACCAGAACATAGAATCCGTTCTTGCTTTGTGGAGCGGTGGTCTCCCAGTTCAAGGCATCGTGCACTCGGTTGAGAGGGGTTCCGAAGTTTGCCGTGTCCCAGGGGGAATACTCCCACGACATGATGCCCGGATGTGGCCAACTGTCGCCACCTGGCAGTTCGTAATCGGCCATAGTCAGGATGGCGCTGTGGCCCTTGCTGCTATTCCAGTAGTTGGGGGGAGTGTTGTAGTAATAGAGGTTGTTGTGCCACCCGTAATTCACCGGCTCCACGTACTGGCCGGATGTCACCGTGAGCCAGTACGAGTTCGACCAGTAATAGAACGCCACGGTCGTTGCGCCAGGGCCACAGAACTTCCAGAAACTCGCATCGTTGTATGAGTAGCCGGCATCGTCGGTACCATACTGGCCCTTGGGTTCCGTGATCTGGCCCGTCGCTCCAGTGTAGAGCGTGTAGCTCGACGCATACATGGGTGCCACGAGAGGTTGCTGGGTGAGGATCTTGACTTGCCCATCTGCAGTCCTTGTGATCCGGCCGTCCATTTTCGCCTGAGCGTAGGTCGGGTCCTGCGTCCATCCAGGATCCAGGGGTACGACCCCGCCGCCGCCCATACCCATCGGCGTGGCGGCGTTGGCGACAGATAATGGCAAGAGCATCGCCGCAACCGCGACCAAGGTGACCATTGCTACCGTAGCCTTCACTCGTCTTCTGGCACGTTCATGCATCAGAGAGCCCTCCTAGGTTCCTTCTGGCCGCAGTCCCCCATGCCAGGCTGGCGTGGATCAGCCACAACCTAGGCTAGGTTACCCAATTTAGGCAGGAGGGTCAATCAGATGCGATGCGTAGTCCAGGGTGAATGTACTACCCAGGCGGCGACCCGCTGGTCGTAAGTCGGGTGGCGAAGTCCATCGAGCTGACGCCGACGCCGCCGTCGGCCAGGACCGTAAGCGACAGCGGCCCCGGGGAAAAGTCGTACGGCCAGCCTGGGAGCAGGCTGCCCTCCCTGCCGAGCGCGACCACCGCTCCGCTCGAAGGAGCTGTCTGTTCAAGCACGTACAGAGTGCCGACGGGAGCGGCCACAGCGGGAACGTACGTCGATCCGGTGAACCGGCTGTCCGAAGGCACCTGGTATACCCAACCGGCATGATCGCCTCGTGATGTCTTGAAGGCGGCGATCATCTGCCCGCCCGTAGCCGTGGATGCTGCGACATAGATCAGGCCGTTTGCCACGATCGGGGGCTCCGACACGTTGGTGTGGCCGGCCGACTGATCACCCGGAACTCCCGCGTACCCCGATGGCAGCTTGACCGGCCATCCGGCTTCCGCGTTGCCCGAGCTATCGAGTGCCAGGACCGATCCCGTGGCGACGGTGTTGCCCAGCACGAAATAGAGGAAGCCGTCCGGTCCAACCGCCGGCGCCGAGGCTGGGCCGTCGATCAGGTGTGGCCAGCCCGGGAGCGTCTTCCCGTTTCGGTCCAGGAGCGAGACGTGGGTCCGAAGTACGTTGTACTCAAGCATGCCGCTGGTGGTGGCCTTTGTATCGTAGGCCTTCACTACCAGATTGCTGGCCGGCGTGACAGCCATCGCGCTCCAGGACCCCATCGACCAGCTGGCGATCTGCTTGCCGTCCGACCCGAGAGTAACCATGGACCCGCGCTGCGCTGAGTCAGTGCCCGAGATGAAGAGTGTGCCGTCCGGTGCGGCCAGTGTGGCCCCGACTGAGAAGTTCCCGGGAACACGAGTAGACCAGCGCTCCGGCTTGTCACCGGCTAGCGTTAGAGCGTAGACCCACGCTTCACTGGTCGCCGGTGCAACCTGCACGATAACGATCGTCCCGGAGGGCTGGACGAGGATCTGACCGCTGCCTTCCGGCAGGGAAACGGGCCAGCCCGGGTGCACCTCGCCTGTCAGTTCGATGTCCGTGATGGCGGTAGGCGTTGCCACCAGCAGGCCGCCGTCCGGAGCAAGAGCGTAGCCACTGTCCGCCTCGTAGCCCGCCCCATTCGGGGCCTGAATGGGCCAGCCTGGTCGGAGGTGGCCCGAGGGGTCGTACGCGTAGATCTGACCGCCAGCCCCGGGCATGGCCAGATAGAGGCTACCATCGGGAGCGAACAGGCAAACCCCTTGGTCCTGAGCTGCCGCACATGGAGCCGATAGGGGCCATCCCGCGCCGAAGGTTGGATTGGGGATCGGACTCGGGCTGGCCGTGGCTGGCGAGCTGGTCGAATTCACCGGCGTGGAGGGAGCGGCGAGCATGGGGCTTGCAGAGCCGGTCGCCTGAGCCACAACGGTCCCTCGGATAGTCCACGAGACGACGATCGCCGCTGACAGGACGGCGATCACAGCGACAGCCGACGCTGCCGAGAAAACTGAGCGACGTCGCCGACCTCCGCCCGAGCGGACGCGGGTGACGGGCCGAATGCGTGACTCAACCCAATCTCGGCGGGGAGGAGCTGGCGCGGCCTTGTCAATCAAAGAGGCGATATCGTGTAGGCGGGCTCGAAGGGTGCCCGCGCGGTCCTCGTCGTCAGTCATCTCAGCATCTCCGGATGAGTGCGGAGCAGGCGCATGGCCCGCGAGACCAGCGTTCGGACGCCAGCCGGCGAGAGCCCCATAACTCGAGCGATCTCGTCGTCGGGCAGATCGAACTGGTATCGCAAGATGACCGCTTCGCGTTGTCGGCCTGGCAGGACACGTGACATCTGCTCGAACCAGAGCCAAATCTCGGCCTTCCCCAGTTCGGCCATACCGTCCGAATCAACGTGGTCCCGCGATTCGATCAGGGGGAACCACGCCACTAGCCGACGCCGACGTTGGCGATCAATGACGACTCGGCGGGTGATGAGCAGCAGCCACGGCAAAGGGGAGCCGACAGGACCCCTGCCGTGGGCCCACGCCGCGTGGGCGCGGGTGAAAGCTTCCGCAGATGCATCCTCGGCATCTTCTCGGTGGCGAAGCAGCATGAAGGCATAGCGGAAGACGGGCAGCCAGGCTTCCTCATAGAGCAAAGCCATCTGCCGACTGGCGATGACCAGCCCATCCGTCGGTGTGCTATTCCCTGTCTGCCCAACCGTCATCCGCATCTCCACCGCTGGTGACATGACAAACGAACGATGAGGTCGATCTGTGTCAACTTTTTCATGACCTCGGTTGCGTGGCCCAAGCCTAGCAGGGAAGAGGGGCGATCTTGACTACGTAAAGGAAGTTGTAACCAGCCCCTCGACACCATTCCCCGACACGGCCCCCGGCGACGATGCGACCGGGGCTCGAACACCGCTGCCGAAGGCGGCAGCCTGCATGTCGGCCGTGCAATCTTGCCTGCACACGATGTCCCCGCAACCGGATCGTAACCGGAGGACGGACGGCCAGGGCCGGCGGCCGCAAGGGATAGCCGGACCTGGCCGGACGGCCTCCGGCCAGAGCGTCAGCGAGATTTCAGGGGGAAGACGGGAAGCGTCAAGCCAGGTAGGGAGGAGCCTGCGACACCGAGAGGCTGACACGCCCCAAATGGCTTGCGATCGATCGTAAGCCCAGGTTCGCTGTGACAGGCTAGGTGGCACAGGGCCGGTGCAGACTGCGGGGCGTTGGCGGAGCAGCTCCGCAACACGGGCAGAACCCTGGTCACGGTTCGCATACGGTCGGCGTGCTCGGCCGCGAACAACTGGCGTGACTCGCCCTTCGTGATCGCTCGGCCCCAAGTGGCTTAGGGGCCAATACCTCGGAGCGATCGGACCTAACCCGAGCGCGGACGACATCGCACAAGCGAAGCCTCTGATGGACCCGTCCCGCATCGGTTGCCAATTCGTCCGATTGACTTCCAAGGGACCTGGCCCCGATGCAACCCGCCCTGCCGGTCACAACCGGCCCTCTTGCTGCGCGCTGTTCGTCACCGATCCGGCTGACCGGTGAGCGACTAACCGTTCACCGTGAAACCGGCGAGATAGTCGAACGGTTCAGAAGCGCCGACGCTCCCGACGGTGTCGTTCTGGTCGCCTGCGGCAACCGCCGCTCCAGCCGCTGTCCGAGCTGCTCGACCATATACCGGCGCGATGCCTTCTCCCTCGTTAGGGCCGGAGTCGCCGGCGATCTGGCCCGAGGCATCTCGTCCGAGCTGGCGAGCCATCCCAGGGTCTTCGCGACCCTGACCGTGCCATCGTTCGGCGCCGTTCATCGCCGCCTGGTTCGCGGCTCCTCGGTTCTGCCGTGCCGAGCCAGAGCGACCGATACGACGTGCGTTCACGGTCGGCCGATCTCTTGCTGCATCCGACACGATCAGGATGACGCCGCCCTCGGTCAGCCGCTCTGTCCGCACTGCTACGACTACGAAGGCGCGGTGCTCTGGAACGCCCACGCGGGAGCGCTCTGGCGCCGGACAACCATCCGCATGACTCGCATCCTGGCCGCTCGGGCAGGAGTGTCGCGAACCGAGTTAGGCGATCTCGTGCGCGTCAGCTTCGTGAAGGTCGCCGAGTTCCAGGCCAGAGGTCTGGTCCATCTCCACGTGATCCTGCGGCTCGATGGCCCCGAGCGGTCCGCGCCGCCATCCTGGGCCAATACCGATCTACTCGCGCAGATCGTCGCCGAAGCGGCCCCACAGACATGGTTGCGGACCCAGCGACCAGACGGCATGCCCTTGGTGGTGCGCTGGGGCAGCCAGCTCGACATTCGCTCGATCCGGCCGAATGCCCAGGGGGAAGGCTCCGATACCCGAGTCGCAGGGTATCTGGCCAAGTACGCCACCAAGGCGGCCGAGAATGCCGGCGGTGCGGACCGGCGCTTGCGCTCCGCCTATGAGATCGGCCTGCTGCCCGTCACCGACCATGCCCGAGCGATGATGGCGACCTGCTGGGCTCTCGGGGGCGATCCTCGATACGAGCACCTGCGCCTCCGAGCCTGGGCTCACATGCTCGGCTTCCGGGGTCACTTTCTCACCAAGGCTCGCCGCTATTCGATCACCTTCGGTGCACTGCGAACCGCTCGTGTTCGGTTTCGGACCAAACTCGCGCTCATTGCCCGCGCCCTCGCCGGTGAGCCCGTGTTCGATCCGGACTCCACCCTCCTCATCGGTGGCTTCTCGTTTGCCGGCGTGGGACTGCCGAACATCACGGGAGCCCACTGGTCGGCCGAAGGGTCGGCGCCATGAAGGAGCTGCCGATCCGCATCGAGCTTGAAGCGGCGCCCGGTGTTGCCATCCAAGATGGCACAGCCCCGGAGGACAATAACGCGGTGCCTGATCCCATCGTCGCCGCCCTGGCCCAGCTCATGCGAGACGCCTACGCTAACGAGCAGCGTATGCGAGCGCGCCTCCACGTAGTGCAGCCAACCGGTGATGAGGCCGAGTCGAGGACCGAGCAAGACGAGTCTTCACCCGACGAGACTGCCGACGATCCCGAGCAAGAACGGAGAAAGAGCGCATGAGCCACCTGCCAACCTCGCCCGACGCCCTGGGCGGTCTTCGGGCCGCGCGCTGGATACGAGAGAGCACCACAGGCCAGTTCGACCGATACGGCCCCGAAGCGCAGATCGAACTCCAAGACGCCTCAATCCGCCGGCTCGGCCTGGTCGATACCGGTCTTGTTTGGACAGCAGCTCATTCCGGTCGGACCGTCTATCGCAGCTCCGAAATGGCGGCCATGCTTGATTCCGCGCGGAATGGTGCCTTCGACGTTCTCCTAGTCGGCTACGTCTCCCGCTGGCAGCGCAATCTCCGTCGCACCCTCGAACTGCTCGAAGACACCCTCCATCCGGCGGGAGTAGCCGTGTGGTTCGCCGACGAAGAGATCCTGTCCTCTTGCGATCGCCATTGGGACCAGCTCGTCGATGAGGCCAAAGACGCCGAACGATACAGCCGCCGCCTGGCTCGACGTATCCACGAGGGCTACGCATCCAAACTCGCCAAGCAGCGCGATCCGGGCGGGCATGCGCCCTATACCTTCCGACGCATTCCGCTGAATTCGCCAGGTCATTCCGCTCTGAATTCGCCGCCCCATTCCAGGGTTTTGGCCCACCCCTCGGAGGCCGCTCCAGCGGCCGACGCGAAGCGTCAGTTCATCCCCTGAATCTCGCCTCCTTTCCTTGCGTGTTCGCG